>CAZTHM010000487.1:0-2743 GCA_964613505.1 uncultured Acidobacteriota bacterium
TAATCCCAAATCCAAAATCGCAAATCCAAAATCAAAAATCACTGCTCGTCCGCCGTGGGGCCGTAGGTGGCGGGCACGGGGACGTCGTTCAGCCGCAGATAGACTCCGAGCTGGGCGCGGTGGTGGACGTTGTGATTCAGAATGTGAGTGCGAAAGACGACCACGCGCGGGAGAGTGAAGATCGCCTTGCCCCCCATCAGCAACGACCACGGCTTGAAGAGGTCAGCGTCCTCGATGGCGGCCAGCACCGGGCGCAGCGCAGCGACGCCGCGGTCAAGCATCTCCAGCAATTCCTGGCGCGAAGCGGCGGGAGCGGGCGGCTTGGCGTCCGGCCCGGACAAATCAAACGAGTCGGCGGTCAGCGTGACCACGCCCCAACCCGTGATCGAAGCCAGATGCGTGGCGAGCCCGGCCATCGAAAAAGATTTGGGATGGGGTTTCCAGGCCAGCTTGTCGTCGGGGACGCGCTCGAGCACTTTGCGCGTGCTGGCCATTTCGCGATCGAATTCCGGCAATAGTAGTTCATTCAGTTTCATGGTTCCTCCTTGAGAGCAGTTGTCAGTGGTCAGTTCTCAGTTGTCAGCGATCAGCTATCAGCAGTCAGCTTTCAGGGTTCAGCTGTCAGGGTTCAGCTGTCAGGTTTCAGCTTTCAGCTATCAGCATACAGCCATCAGGCCTTAGATATCGGACCTTGGTGTAGGCCAGACTCCTCAGCAACGGAATGGTTGTGTTCCCTTCAGGCTTCTGGATTCTGACTTCTTACTTCTTACTTCTTGCTTCTGTCTTCATCCTTCATCCTTTACCCTTCACACTTTACCCTTTGCCCTTCCCTTGCCCCGGCACGAAACGGAAACGCCAGTTGAGGTTGCCACAAATCCGGCTCGGCGTCGCGTCGTCCCTCCAGGCCGTAGCGCGCGCGGAGCGTGGCGACTAGGTTCGAAATCTCCTGCTTGTATTCTCCGTTCAAATACGCCGAGCGGGCGTACAGCTTGCGATAGCGCTTGACGAGGCGTGGGAACTCGCGCTCCAGGAACGGCATGAATTGCTTCATCGCCGAGGGCATCAGGAACAGCAGGTTGCCATAGAGCGATGTCGCGCCGGCTGCGGCGGCGGCGCGGGCCACCGCCTCGAGGGCGCGCGGCGAATCGGTGAGGCCGGGCAGGATCGGCATGAGGTTCACACCTACGCGGACTCCCGCTTCGGCAAGGGCGCGGACCGCTTCCAGACGCTTCAAGGGCGGGGGCGCCTTGGGCTCGAGCAGCCGCGCCAGACGCTCGTCGGTGGTGGTCACGGTCATGTGCACGCTGAACCGATGGCGCGCGGAAATCCGCCGCAACAGATCGAGATCGCGCACAATCAGAATCGACTTGGTAGTGATGGAGAATTCCAGGCCGGCGAATTCGGCGAAGACTTCCAGTATGCGGCGCGTGACTTCAAATTGCTTTTCGGCGGGCTGGTAAGGATCGGTCGCCGTGCCTACGGCGATAGGCAAGCCGCGGTCGCGCGCGGCACGAAGTTCGGCGCGCAGCAGGTCCGGCGCGGTGACCTTGGCGTAAATCTTGCGCTCGAAATCGCCGCCGTCCCACATCTCCATGAACTCGTGGGTGTAGCGCGCGTAACAATAATGGCAGCCGAATTCGCAGCCGCGATAGGGATTGATCGTCCAGGCAAAAGGCATGCGGCCGCTCGATTCGCGATTGAGCGTGGAGCGCGCGGGGAGCGCGAAGTACTCCACCTCGGCCCGCACGCGCCGTAGGGGGCTCTCGGCGGCCAGGCGGGCAATGCCCACAAGTTGTTGATTCGGCTTGGGTTGAAGAATTCCGCAGGTTGCCATTCGACCGCCTCTTCGACGTAATAAGAGACTTTCGCTTTTGATTCGCCTTTTGTCAAGTCCTTTTTTCACGACCCCTAATTGGCCTTTTCCAGCGGATCGAGCTATCACGGGATTGGCTTGGCGGTGAACCGGAAGAGCGCACCACTCCTCTCCGGTACCTGCTACAATGACCCGTCGCGGGGTCAATCAATCAACTTGTGGGGTGTGGAATGAAAGTCGCTGCCGTGCAGATGGACGTGAAGATCTTGGAGACGCAGCACAACCTGGCGCGCGTCCTCGCGATGATGGAGGAGGCTTCGCGCGCCGGCGCGAAGATCGTGGCCTTCCCGGAATGCGCGCTGACGGGCTACTGCTTCACCAGCCGCGAAGAGGCGTGGCCAATCGCCGAAACCGTTCCCGGGCCGTCAACCGAGAAGCTCGCTGAAGCCGCGAAGAGACTCGACTGCACCGCCATCGTTGGGATGCTCGAATGCGAAGGCGACGTGCTCTATAACTCCGCCGCCGTCGTTGATCCCACGGGAATCCTCGGAACCTACCGCAAGATGCATCTCCCCTGTTTGGGGATCGATTGGTTCAATGCGCTCGGAGATAAACCGTTCCCGGTATTCGCAACGGCCCACGGGAAAATCGGCGTCAACATCTGCTACGACTGCAGCATTCCGGAAGCGGCGCGCGTGCTCAAATTGAAGGGCGCGCAACTGCTCGTGATCCCCACCAACTGGCCCGTGGGCTCGGATTCCTGGGCGCACACGCCCAAAGTGCGCGCGCTGGAGAACCATTTCCATGTGGTCGTGTCGGACCGCGTCGGTGAAGAGCGCGGGTTCGGATTCTGCGGCCATTCGCAGATTGTCGATTTCATGGGGAAGGTCTACGGCGAGGCGGGCGAGACCGAGGAGACGATTCTCTATG
>CAZTHM010000488.1:0-2715 GCA_964613505.1 uncultured Acidobacteriota bacterium
AGACCATTGAAAACGCCATGGAGACGACGTGGACAACCTGTCCGGCCCATCGGGATCACTCCTCCACCAAGGCTATCACGCAAAATGAAGTTGCCGTAACGGCGCACATTCTACGCTTTACGGGAAAACGTCATTGTCACTCCTCCCGCTTTCCGTCCGGCGGGGCGGAGGCCGGCGGGGATTATGCTCGCCGCAGACTATTCGAGCCTCCCGCCATATGTAAACATAGCTAGACTACCAGAATTCGCTCCCCAGGTCAAGGCGGCATTTTGTCCGGGCGCAACCCCGGCCGGACGGCACGCCTCGTTCCCCGCTGTTCCCATCCCTTGTCGGCCCTCTTCGCCCAACCTCGTCACGGACCTTCCGCGGCGGGTCCAGCACGGGTGGGAGCGTTTGGGTTGACTTTAGCGCTCCGGTGCCGTAGGCTCTGCGCAGATTGGTTTGAGTGCTGTCCCCGAAGGGTACCCTCGTCGCTGGAGGTTCGCGCACCGATCCCAGGCGGAAAAGGGAGAAGCGTATGGACAAGAAATGGTACAACTTCATTGTGTCGGTTGACCAGCCGCAAGAGAGCCAGGGCGAGGAGACTTCCCGGCCGGAGTCGACCCCCGCTCCCCGGACTGCTCCTCCCAGCCCTGCGCAGACGGTGGCACAGATTGCCTCCGCGGTGACGGTCGAGCCCAAGTTCACCACTCTGGTCAACAACCCAACCTCCTTCGACGAAATCTACAGCGCCGCGGAAATCGCCCCTCCCACTCACGGCTATTCGATCCTGAAGATTGCCGACATGCTCCAGAGCGAGCACATTCGGAGCCTCGCGCCGACCGTGAAACGCAGTTCAATTCTTCTGGCTCTGGACGCCGCTGGCGTCAAGATCCAGGAGGTCATCCAGGACGCCGTGCGCCGCGACAAGGCGCTGGACATTTACGAGCGCCTGCAGGAGAAAAGCCTGCTGGAACTGGAGAACAAGAAGATCCAGGAGAACCGCCAGGTCCAGGCGGAGCTCGACCGGATGGTGGCCGAGTATCAAGCCCGCATCCGGAAGAACACCGATGAGGTCGCCAAGGAAAAAGAAAGGTTTTTCGGCTGGAGGCTGAAGAAACAGCAGGAGGAGCAGAAGATTGCTGACGCCGTTTCGTACTTCGTGACGGAGAACCCGATTACGACCAGCAAGCCATCGGCTCCGCCGCCGGCGCCACCGGCTCCCCCCAAGCCGCCGGGGACATAGTCCGAGAGAGGAGATCTTTATTATGTGGAATCGTCTGACACGCATGGTGCGCTCGTTTATCGGCTTTTTCATTTCCGCTGCCGAGAATCCGGAGATCATCCTCGAGCAGAACATCCGCGACATGAACGACCAGGTGCCGCGGATGAACGAAAGCATCGCCATGGTCAAGGCCAACGTGACCCTGCTCGAGAAGGAAGAGGCCAAATACAAGAACGATATCAGTACCCTGACGGCCAAAGTAAAAGCCGCCATCCAGGCGGGACGCGACGACATCGCCGGCAGCTTCGCGGCGCAACTCGAGCAGGTGCGGAGCGCCATAGCGCGCACGCAAGGACAGTTGACCACCGCCCGCGCCGCCTTCGAGAAGGCCATGACGGTCAAGCAGGCCTTCCTGCGCGAGAAGGACCGCAAGACGCAGGAGGCGCTTAGCGCCATTCGCGACTACCGCCGAGCCCAATGGCAAAAGAAAGTCGCCGACGTCATGGAGCAGTTCGAAGTGGCGGGCATCAGCCAGACCCACGACGATATGGTGCGCAAGATCGAAGAGGAAACGGCGGTCAACGAAGCGCGCATGGATATGGCCATGGACAAGGTGGACACGCAGAAATTCCAGATCGAGGAAGAAGCCGAGAGGATGCGCGCCAGCGAACTGGTGAAGCAGTTCAAGGTGGAGATGGGGCTGATCTCGCCGCAGCCCGCCTCGGCCACGGCGGAGAAAACCATCGGCGAAAAGGAAACGCAGAAGACTTCGTAGAAAGGAAGAGGGGTTGCGCGCGCTTCCCTCCTTCACATCCGGGAATCAGAATTTTTGCCGGCCACAGTCAAGGCGCCATGGAGGTGTGAAATGGCCCGATTGAGAATCAAAACCAACGGCCTTCTCGCTCTTGCGGTTGTCCTGGTTGTATTCTTCTCCAGCTTCACCGCCGCGCGCGCTGCCGGACCCAACGAAGTCCGCGTCCGCGTCAACATCTGGGTGGGCTGCGCCGGAGGTCTGGTGGCAAACGGCGGACTGGACACGGCGCCCGGATCCATCTTCGCCAGGAAGGGGCTGAAGGTCTCCTTCAAAATCATCGACGACTGGACGGAGGGCGCGGCGGCTCTCGCCACCGGCAACGTGGACGTGATGCTGACCACCGCCGACGTTTGGGCCAAGGACTACGCCCAGTTGAAGGCCCGAGGCTTCACGGGCAAGGCGTTCTTCCTGGTGGACTGGTCGCGCGGGGCCGATGGCATCATCGCCGCCCCAGGCATCAATAGCCTGAAAGACCTCGCCGGCAAGAAGCTGGCCTTCGCGCCTTACACGCCGTCGCATTTCCTGCTGTGGTACGGATTGAAGCAATCCGGCCTAAGCGCGCCGCAACGAAATGAAGTGTATTCAAAGGGCATTCACACCAAGGACGGCATCGAGCCCGCAACTCTTTTCGCACAACAAAAAGTTGACGCCGCCGTCGCCTGGGATCCCGACATGAGCGACGCCGTCACAAAGCGGG
>CAZTHM010000489.1:0-2714 GCA_964613505.1 uncultured Acidobacteriota bacterium
TGCATCTGGCCGGCGTGGGGAATTACCGGAACCTCGTACGCCTCGGCCAGCGCCGCAACCTTCCGCGCCTGCGTGATCCCGCCCACGCGGTTGGTATCGAATTGGATGTAATCGACGGCGCGCGCATCCAGCAGCTCGCGGAAACCGTAGAGAGTGAACTCGTGTTCGCCGCCGGCGATGGGAATCTGGTTCATGGCTTTCAGGCTTGCATAGCCCGCGATGTCGTCGGGGATGACCGGCTCTTCCAACCAGCGCATCTGAAAAGGCGCGAGCAGAGGAATCATCCGCCGGGCGTAGTCGAGCGTCCAGCCCATGTACGCATCGGCCATCAGGTCAATTTCGTATCCGATTACTTCGCGGACCGTGCGAACGAGTTCGACATTTCGTTGCATGCCCGCAGCGCCGTCCACCGGCCCCCAGCCGAATCGCAGCTTCATCGCGCGGTAGCCCTGGTCTTTGTACTGCTGCGCCTCTTTGGCAAGGTCGTCCAGCGGCTGGCTGTAAAGCCGGCTCGCGTAAACGGGAATCTTCTGCTTGGTTTTTCCTCCGAGCAAACGGAACACCGGCTGGTTGGTGGCCTTGCCCAGAAGGTCCCACAGGGCGATGTCCACGGCGCTGATTGCCACCATTCCGATTCCCTTTCGTCCGAAGGCCATCGTGCGGCGATACATGTGCTGCCAGAGGTATTCCGAGTCGAAGGGATTCTGCCCCAGCAGAATCGGCTTGAGATAAGTGTCAATCACCTGTTTGGTCACGCGCGGCGCCAGCGCGGCGTTGCCGATGCCCACCAGGCCCGCGTCAGTGCCCACTTCAACAATCAGCCAACTATGAAATCGAAACGACCCCATCGCGTCACTGGGCAGATCGAGCAGGTCCACAGGATTGGTGCAGAAATGCGGCTGGGGAGGAACGGTCTTCCCCCTCCACTCCACCACGCGCGTGCGAACTTCGGTGATCTTCATCAGACTCTCCCACTTGCGGTTCTTTTAGGTCTGCGCAAGGGGCAGGATATGGATCACTTCCCTGCCAATAAGGCGCGCCAATAATCTACTCGGATGTGCTTCCGTTTGCCATAGGTTGCTGCAGTAGCTAGAGCGTCTTGACACCATTGGCGACATTTACATCCCTTGTGGTATCTTCAGCAGCGGTCATCGCAATCTGGAATGGAATTGGACTAACAAACTTATGAACCTCGCAAACCGTGTTGCCATTGTCACAGGATCCGGACAAGGGATTGGAGAAGCTATCGCTGTGCGCCTGGCGACAGAAGGTGCCGACGTGGCCGTCGTGGACTTGAATCTGCCTGCGGCGGAGGCGGTCGCGAAACGCCTGGCCAATCTCGGCAGGCGTTCGCATGCCATTCGGTGTGACGTCTCAAACGCCGGGGATGTCACTGCCATGCGCGACCGCGTGTTGGCGGAGTTCGGAAGAATCGACATCCTTGTGAACAATGCGGGGATTGCGGGAAAAAACGCTCCACTGATTGATGTCACTGAACCGGAATGGGATCACGTGATGGCCGTCGATGTGAAGAGCGTTTTCCTTTGCGCCAAGGCGGTGCTGCCCCACATGATCGAGCGGCGTTACGGAAAAATCGTAAACGTCGCCTCGATCGCAGGAAAAGAGGGCAATCCCAATCTCGTGCCTTACTCCTCCGCCAAGGCGGCTGTCATCGGGCTGACCAAGGCGCTTGCCAAAGAAGTGGTCCAGTTCGGGATCTATGTGAACAGCGTCGCGCCGGCGGTCATCGAGACTCCCATCTTGAAACAGCTCACGCAGCAGCAGATTGATTACATGGCCGCGAAAATTCCGATGGGACGCGTGGGGCGCCCCGAAGAAGTTGCCGCGGTGGTTTGCTTCCTCGCCTCGGATGACGCGAGTTTCGTGACCGGGCAGTGCTATGACGTCAGCGGCGGCCGGGCCACGTACTGACGGTGCGCCCCCGGCCCCGACCGGTATTGCTTTGTTCCGGTTGAGACGCGAGGTTTCTACCGCTTCTTGGCGGGTGACCGATCGGACTTGTCAGACAAGACTCCGAACTTCTCGGTCCGAACAATTCCCGACCCTTCCCGAATGTAGACGATTTGGTCCGCCGCCACATTTTCGAAGCGCTCGACAGCGCCCGTCACCGGCCAGCGCACCTCCAGCAGATCCACCTTCTCCGCCGAGCCCAATCCGAAGTGAAGCCGGAGATCGCTCATTGACATCACACTGTCGCCACTGTGGACTTCGCCGATCTGCGCATGCTTTCCAGTCACCACGCGCACGCGCGCCCCGATAGCGCTACGGTTGGTCCGCGTGCCGGCCAGTTTGACGAGGATGGCGTGATTCGCGGCCGGACTTTCATTCCGCCACAACGACGGCCGCTCATTCATGTTCATAATCAGGCTGTCCACGCGCCCGTCGTTATTGAAGTCGCCGAAGGCGCAGCCGCGACTGGAGTACATTCGCTCAAACGCAGGGCCGCTCTCCGCGGAGATGTTCTGGAACCGTCCGCCACCCAGGTTGCGAAAGAGGAGTCGGGGTTGCCGGTATGACCCAGCCGTTTTGTACAGATCAACTTCGGGATAAACATGGCCGTTCACATAGAAGATGTCCTTCCAACCATCATTGTCCACATCCACAAATCCATTTCCCCAGGAGACGTTGGAAGTCACCATGCCCAACCCGGAACTTCCGATGCGGTCGGTGAATGTCCCGTCCCCGTTGTTGTG
>CAZTHM010000490.1:0-2664 GCA_964613505.1 uncultured Acidobacteriota bacterium
CAGGCCTGGCCGCGCGAGAGCTACTACTCGCGCTACGCCCTCGGGATGCAACTCTATCTCGCCGGCGAAAGCCTCATGAAATGGATGGTCTGGGACCTGATGAGGGGAATCGATCTGCTGCTCGAGCGGCCTTACATAGACCCGAACCGCATCGTCATGCTCGGCGCGGTAGCCGGCGGGGGAGATCCGGCAGCAGTAACCGCGGCACTCGACAATCGCATTGCGGCCGTGCTGCCGTTCAATTTCGGCGAGGCCGGGCCGGAAGAGCATTATACGGAGGGTCCCCGCGGCTACGATTTCGAGACTGCGTATCCGGGCTGGGGCGAATGGGAATCAACGCGTTGCCTGCGGCAAAGCATCGCCGGCCAGTTCTTCCCGTGGCTCATCTGCGCTTCGGTCGCGCCGCGCCGATTCGTTTACTCCTTCGAGATTTCCTGGCCGAACGGCATAGAAAAGCAACCCGCCTGGGCGAGATACAAGAAGGTATTCGGTCTCTACGGGAAGGCGGACCATCTCGATCAGGTGGATGGGTTCGGACCCTTTCCCGGACCCGGCGAGTGCACGAACGTCGGCGTTTATCTGCGAAAGAAGATTTACCCGATTCTCAAGCAATGGCTGGACGTCCCGATTCCACCCCAGGAGTATCACAACGTGCGCGCGGACTCGGACCTGATGTGCCTGACGCCTGAGGCCGCCGCCGAACGGAGACCGAAGGCCGCGAGCGAGATCGCCTACCGGATGGCGGAGGAGCGCCTATCTGCGGCGCGCGGAAGACTCGCTTCGCTCCCCGCGGCGGAGCGACTCCAGCGCTTGCGCGCTTCTTTGAAGGCTAAACTCGGGGACGTTGAGCCAAATACCCGGGCGGTGGCCCGTCTCGCCTGGACTAAGTCCTTCCCCGGTTTTACATTGGAAGCCGTAGAGCTTCAAACGGTGCCTGGCCTCGGTGTCCCACTGCTATTGCTCAAACCCCAGGCGAGTTCTCCCAACCGTTTGCCAGTGGTCTTGGCACTGGCCGAAGGCGGCAAGGAGAGATTCCTTGCGGAGCGGAACGGCGAACTCGCCGCGCTGCTGAAACAGGGCATAGCGGTATGTCTGACCGACGTGCGCGGAACCGGAGAGACGTCGCTCGGTTCTTCGGCAACATCTCTGGCCGCGACCGAGCTGATGCTGGGAGATACGGCTCTGGGCGCGCGACTCAAGGATGCGCGCACCGTCCTGCGGTACCTCTCCCGGCGCGCGGATCTTGACCCAAAGCGCGTCGGCCTGTGGGGCGATTCATTTGCCGGAGTCAACCCGCGCGGTTTGCGGCTCGATCAGAGCCTGGACCAACAGCCCGGACCTCAGGCCATCCAGCAGGCGCAGCCGCTGGGAAGCCTGCTGGCGCTCTTGGCAGCGCTCTACGAGGATGATGTGCGGGCTGTCGCCGTGCGCCGCGGCTTGGTTTCCTACCTCTCGGTTTTGAGCGACCGTTTCTGCTATGTGCCGCTGGACGTGATCGTGCCCGGCATTCTCGAGAGCGCGGATATCGTGGACGTTATCGTGGCACTGTCCCCGCGCGCCGTGCTTCTCGAAGGCCTCGTCGATGGCCGGAACCGTTCGCTTTCCACCTCTGCGCTGGAAGAGGAACTTCGCGCGGCGTTGGTGGCATATCGCGGCGCTCCGTCCCGACTGCTCATCCGGGAACAAGCGGCCGAACCCGAGCTTGCCACCTGGATGGCTGACCAGGTCTCGCCCTAACGACCGCCACCGGGGCGACCCCCTGACGGCATCAGTTCCGTTCGAAAAAATTCGCCTTCGCAGCGGCCGCGAGAAGCAGGATAACATCACCTTAAAAGGCGAAACAGCGAATTGGGTTGACAATTAGTTTCGGAAGGTGTAACCAATAGCTGAAATCGCGCTGCAACGAAAGGAATCATAATAAATGGTAAGGACGGCGCAATCCTGGTAGTAAGGACGAAAAGAGACCGAAAACCTCGATTCCCTCCGAGGCGCCATTTGAGGGCAGACAGGAGGCAGCATGTCGAAGCACAACACCGTGAAGCCGATTCTCATTACCCTGCAGGTTGCCGTTTTGGCGATTGCCATGTCAGGACGGGCGGCCGGTCAAGCCGCGAACGCGGCGCAGTTGCGCGGAACGATCTTGGATTCCTCTGGGGCGGTGGTTCCACAAGCCGCCGTAACCGCCACCAACATTGGCACCCAGGTTTCACACAAGGAAGTTGCCGATGAGATGGGGCGATACATCTTCAATGGCTTGGCGCCGGCCGTCTATCGAGTGAAAGTTGAAGCGCAAGGGTTCAAGGCAGTTCTGCGGGAAAACGTCGAATTGCGGGTCGGTCAGCAAGCGGATGTGGACTTCACTCTTGAAGTCGGACAAGTCACCCAGACGGTCGAGGTGCATGCAGCGGCCCCGCTTTTGGACACGGTGAATGCAACCCTGGGCACTCAAGTGACCAACCGATACATCATCGACATGCCTTTGCTCGATCGCGGGTTGACCAACCTCGCGTTCCTTGCGCCGGGCGTGACGGAGACACAAGGGGCGGGTGTCGATGACATCCGAGGGACGAACTTCGTGTCCAACGGCCAACGCAACGCCACGGCTGAAGTGCGGCTGGATGGCGGCCTCTCGACCGTGCCGGAAAGCGGCGAGGGCGGCAACAC
>CAZTHM010000491.1:0-2406 GCA_964613505.1 uncultured Acidobacteriota bacterium
CAGCTCAGCAATTTCCTCCCGCGCTGTTCCCCGGGCGGCAACGAAGACCAGGTCTGCGTCCGATCCCAGGTCGAACTCCCGCAGTCCCAGGCGTCCGAGGCCCAGGACCATGAGCGGGATGGGGCGTGCTTCATCTGGGGGCCCGCCCTGGCGTTCGAGGGAGCGCGACGCGATGACCAATGCCGACGCCACCACGCGTACGGCCAAGTCCGACCAGCGGTTCATTGCCGCAAACACCGACTTCATCTCCGCCAGATCGCCGGCGCCGTATTCGAGCACACGGCCGCGGTAGTACTGCCGCAGGAGCGCCATCTTCTCGCGCGTGCCCAGGCCTGCGTCCGCCACCCAAGGCAGCGGCCTCAATTCGTCGTGAACGTTCAAGCGCATTTCGATTTGGGCGGGAGCCGCGTCTTCCGCCGGAGCCGGCTCCGCGACGTCCAGCGCCGTCACGTCTTCGGGATGATGGATCAGCAGCTCCGCCAAGTACTCGCTCGCCACCAGGACCTCGATAGCGCGACGCAGGCGTTGCGGCGCCTCGCGCGCCAATTCAAAGCGCTGGGAGGAACCGAGCAGGGCGGCGAAGAAGCGCGTGACGTTCTTTCGTGCCCGCTCGGGCAGTGGCGCTTCGCGCACGCGCTCAGTCAGTTCCGGCGCCTGGGCATCGAGGAAGGCGAGCGCCGACTCAAAGGAGGAAAAGCTGTGGTCGCCCGGCACTCCCGGCAGCGGCTTGAGGTCGAATCCAGAGCCCGCTCCCGCCATGGCGCGCGGATGCACGACGCGCTGATAAATCTCATCCACGCGCCCGAACGACCCTTCCATGTGCCGCAGCAAAGCCTCACCGGGCGCCTGGCCGGCGGCCGCCTCGACACCGACACGGCGCGCCAGGCGGTCGAGGGCTTCGCGTTCAGCGGGCAGGCGGTGAGTCTGTTGGCCCATCTCGAGTTGAATGCGATGTTCGAGTTTGCGGAGGAATTCATAAGCCGAAGTCAGGGCGGCATAGTCGCGGTCGGAGAGCCAGCCTTTGTCGTTCAACTTGCGCAGCGCGAAGAGCGTTCCCCCGGACCGCACCCAGGGATCGCGCCCGCCGTGCAGCCGTTGCAGGCACTGAGTCAGGAATTCGACGTCGCGAATCCCGCCCCGGTGCAACTTGACGTCGATAGCCTCGCCGCGGCTCTCGCGCAGCTTTTGCGAGATCTTCTCCCGCGCCCACAGCACGCTCTCGATCGCCTCGAAATCCGTGGGCGCGCGGTAGATGTAGGGCTCGACTTCATGCAGGAACTCGCGCGTCAGCCGCGCATCACCGGCCGAATGGCGCGCCTTGATCAGCATCTGCAATTCCCAGTCCCGCGCGCGGTGCTTGTAGTATTCCGTCGCCGACTTGAGGGAGATTGCCAGGTCGCCCTGCTCGCCTTCCGGGCGCAGCCGCAGGTCGACCCGAAAGACCAGGCCCTGGGGCGTGACTTGAGTAATCGTCCGCGTGATGGCGCGCGCCAAACGGACGAAATACTCCTTGTTGGAAATCACTGACTCGGGCTCATTCCCCCCCGCCGTCTCGCCGTCGTGCGAATAGAGGAACGTGAGGTCGACGTCGGAGCTGTAATTCAGCTCGTTGCCGCCCAACTTGCCCAGCGAAAGGATGCTGAACCCGCTGCGCACGATACGTCCCTGAGCGTCGCGGTATTGCGGCAGTCCGTAACGCTTTTCCAATTCCTGGTCGCAATAGATGAGCGCGTTATTCAGGATCACATCCGCGAGCGAAGAGAGCTCGAGGGTGGTCTCACCCAGCGTGGAGAGGTGAAGAACGTCTTTGAGCACGATGCGCAGGTAGTTGCGGCGCTTGAAGCGCGCCAGTTGCGCCGAGAGCCAGTGGTCGGGGCTCGTGGTCGCGAAGCGCGCAAAGTCCTGCATCAGGTCTTCCTTGGATTTGAGCTTGTTGAAATTGCGGTCGCGCACAAACTGCACTGGCAGTTCGGGCTCCGCCAGAAACGTTTCTGCCAGGAACGCACTGTAGCCGAAGATGACCACGAGATAAGTCAGCGCCGTCGGGTGGCGGGAGAGATCAGCGAGGACGTCCGGCGGCGCGCCCACGGCGTAGCGCTCCAGCAGATTCAGCGCCCCGTCCGGGTCGGGCGATTCCGCGAGCAGTGAGGCCAGTGGCGCAATCAGCCCCGGAGCAAACTGCTGCTCCAAACGAGCGAGATTCGCCTCCGCCCGCGCCATATCTAGAAATGGAATCGCCAGGAATTCCGAACGCATCGCGTCGGATTATAACAGTTGTCGGTTGTCAGTTGTCCGTTGCTGATTGTTCGTTGTTGGTTGTGAGTTGTGGGTCGTGAATGACCAGGGGGATGGGGAAACGAGTACACAAAAAGCCTGGCCGCCAGAGCGCCTTTTCAGGGAGCCGAC
>CAZTHM010000491.1:2416-2630 GCA_964613505.1 uncultured Acidobacteriota bacterium
TTGTCAGTTGTCCGTTGTGAGTTGTTGGTCGTGGGTTGTAGGTATTTGGTGGTTAGTTGTTGATGACGATTTGTGGGAGCCGGCAAAGCGACGCGGATAAAAAAAGAAGAGTTGCCGTGGCGCGCTCCCGCGCGCCCCGACAACACACAACCAACGACCAACGATTTCTAAATGTCGTAATACAGCGCGAACTCGTAGGGGTGGGGGCGTTGGC
>CAZTHM010000492.1:0-2624 GCA_964613505.1 uncultured Acidobacteriota bacterium
CAGCGTGGCAAAAAGGACGAAGCCGAATACCGGCAGTGCGCGCATCGATTTCAAATTCGCCTCCTCAAAGGGAAAGGTTGGGAGTTTGCTTCGGCTCGCGGCCGGAAACTTCCGGCCAGCGATTGAGTTGTCAAGAAATCAGCCCGGTTGTGAATGCAACTTGAATAGCATACCACGGGGCGGCATTTGCCGGACCTGGCAAATGCCGAGGTCCTTCGTCGCCCCGGCAGAAAACGCCGGGACTCCACAGGATGACGAACTAAGGGGATTCACAACACCCTGGATTATTCAGACCACTGGCGGCGGGCCGCCGAATTCCAGATTGATTTGCCCGATGCCGCCTTCCACTTCGACTTGCAGAGTTACAGAAGATTTTCCATAAGCGTCGTTGGTATAGGTATCGCCATCCTTCTTCAGCTCTCCGGCGCGGATTTCGCCGATGCCGCCTCGCGCCCGCACGCGCACCCCCACGTCGCGCGGAAGCTTCACAGTGGCCTGGCCCCCCCCACCGTGAATTTTAGCCTCGAAGTCGTTCTTCCAGTCCCCGGTGAGGTCGACGACCGTCTCGCCCACACCCATGTTGAGTTCGAGCTTCGAAAGCGCGAGCGTGCCGAGCGAGAGATCGGCCTTGCCGGCGCCGAGTTCCACGCGCATCTCCAGGGGGACCTGGTTGTTCAAGCGCAGGTCCCACGAATATTGGCCGCCCCGGTGCGGGCCGCCCGTACCTCCGGGCTGGCGGATTTCGAGCGATCCGCGCGCGCCGCGGACCGTGTAATCAATCTCGGGCTTCCAGCGCGGGACTGGGTAGGAGAAGTCCGCGTCGAGTAACTCCTTCGCGCCGCCCCCTATCTTCAGGTCGCCGGCGCCCATCTTGACCTCGACTTGCACGGATTTCGCGTCGCCCAGCTTGACCGTGCGCGACTCCGTCTGCTCCGGACCCCCTGCGAAATCGCCGTCATAATGGCAGCCCGCGGCGGCAAACGAAATCAAAAGTGTCAGCGAAAGTCGAAGTCCTGTCGACAGCTTGTTCATGGCCCGCTCCTCTTCAACGCTCGCAGGTGGGACACTAGCTTGATTTCTCCCGCCAGTGCGTGCCTGAGTGTGACGGTCGCCGTAATGGGATCGTTTCCTCTATAGCCATTTACGTAAAGCCGGGTCCATGCGGTTCCAACAAACTCCCGGCCTGGCGGCGCGTAGTGGAAACAAGAAGGACCTGCTGGTTCGCCGAGGAAACAGGCGCGGAAATCCAAAATCGAAAATCCAAAATTCACCGAAACGCTTCCTTGTTCACCACGTAGGGCATCTCGGCGGGATTGCCACCGTAGTTGCCTTCGAGGACGTCGATGAGCGCCTGGACAGTGCGCCCCGCCATGCCCAGGCTCGGGTCAACGGAGAGGCGCGTGATTCGGCCGGCGCTGGCGAAGTGATGGAAAAGGCGCACGCGGTCCTCGATCGCCGGGTCGCGCAGCGGAGAGTCGGCGGGCAGCGGCTCCTTCTCGAAGACGTCGAGCGCCGCGCCCGCAATCACGCCTTGCTTGACCGCCGCGGCGAGCGCCGCTTCGTCCACAACCGGCCCGCGCGAAGTGTTGATGAGATATGCGGTGGGCTTCATGATCCGCAATGTCCGCTCGTTGATGAGATGAAACGTGGGCGTCTCGCCCTCGCCCGCACGGATGAGTGGCACGTGCAGACTGACGAAATCTGACCCCACGAGTACGTCCTCGAATGCAGCATAGCGAATCGTCCGCCGCTCAGTACTGAACCCGTGGCGGAAGCGCAAGTCGAGTTCCTCCTGAATCTTGACGACGAAATCCCGCGCCTCGACGACGGGATCGTAGCAAAGGAAATTCACGTCGAAGCCGAGCGCCTTTTTGATAAATGCCTGGCCAATGCGGCCCGTCCCAATCACACCGATGGTTTTACCGGTGACTTCGTCGCCGAGGAAGGGAAGGAACGGATGCCACGCGCCCCAGCGGTTTTCGCGCACCAGGCGCTCGCTGGGATAAAGCTTGCGCGCCACGCAGCCCAGAATCAGCAGCGCGAATTCCGCCGTCGCTTCGGTGAGCACGTCAGCGGTGTTGGTGAAGGGAATTTTGCAGCGGTTGGCGTCGGCGCGACTGATGTTGTCGAAGCCGACGGCGTCCTGCGCGATGACTTTGAGCGTGCCGCGCCCGGCATCGAAAACCTCGGCGTCGATCCGGTCGCGCAGCGTCGTGATCAGACCGTCGATGCCGGAGCGAACCTTCTCGATGATCAGGCTCTTGGGCGGCGGCTCGAGCTGGTCGTAAACCTCGACTTCGTACGCGCGCTGGCGCAGGAGTTCGAGAGCCTCGTCGCCGATGTTGCAGGTGGCGAAGACGCGGAAGCGGGTCTTGCTTTGAGGATCGGTCATATTTTGTAAACGAGATAAGTCTATTCGGTTAAATAGTGAATGGTGAATAGTGAATTGTGAATGGTGAAAGCGGAACGTCCAAATCGAATGTCCGAAACTCGTTGAGATTCGGCCTCATAATTCACTATTCACTATTCACAATTCTTCCACGCCCAATTCCCAAAGCGTCCGAGCGCCCTTCCAGGGTCAGCGGTAAACATCTTTGCGGTGCGCAACCCGCAGAGATGTTTAC
>CAZTHM010000493.1:0-2621 GCA_964613505.1 uncultured Acidobacteriota bacterium
ACACTCGAAGCCAAGTAGACGCCCGTATTGTCCGGTGTGAAGCCCCGTATGCCGCCAAAGGTGTCCTCCGGGCCCCACTTCTGGAGGGTGCGCCAAGGCGACTTCACGTCGTCGCGGACGCGGATTTCCTTGCCGCCATCGGGCAGCATCACCTGTGCGGCCCGCACCTGGAATTTGTTGTCCACCACAAAGCGGAACACATCGCCGGGATTCTCGGTGTCCATTTCTACCGCGCCATTCTTCAGGTTGATGCGATACATATCGTGGAGACGACGGTCACGGATGTTGAGCTGGACAAGCATCTCGTCGGGAAAATTTGGATCAGTGTTGAAGCCTTGCGCCCGCACCCCTTGGAAGGGCGTGAGATCACGCGTGTTCTTAGTCTTCAGGTTGGTCTGATACACGTGCCAGTCCTCGTCACCGTCTCTGTCCTGAATGTAGAGGATGTGCTCGCTGTCCTGCTGCCATTCGTAGTAACGGATGCCACGCTTCTTGTCGGCCGTCACCACTTTGTCATCTTCCTCGGCCAGGGTGCGGACCCAAACGTTCATGACCCCCTTCTCGTCGGGCGCCAGGTAGGCGAGCATCTTGCCATTGGGCGAGATCTGGGCGTTCGTCTTTACCGGGTTGCCAAACAAGACCTGGCGCGGGATCAGCGGCGGGAGTTCACCCCAAGCGGGCAGAGTCGCCAGAATCAGAGCTGCCAAAACTGCCGCAGGAACCAGGAACCGCTTATGGCTATGCCTTGCCTGAATTTCCATTTTTCACCCCCTCCTTCAAGGCTCGCCGGCGCAATGAAGTCGATTGGCCAGGGCTGATCGCCAAGAATCTAGCGCCTGCCCACAGAAGGTTAGGCCGAGACTTATTCATCGTACCGACCACTCAAGAAGCTGGTTGTCTGGTTGTTGTTCTCTTCGCGAGACTGGACCTGATAGGGGATGATGTCAAGGGACAGGATGTCCAGGGGAGTACAGCGCACTCCGGCTTGTTGTGGAGCAAGCCACGGCACCGATCTTGTGCCGTAGGCTCTTGAGGTCGGGAAAAGAAAAACCCACGGCACCAAAATCGGTGCCGCGGCTTGCCCCGCCCTGACACAATGCACGTTCGCGGAGGGCGATGCAAGCATCGCCCCTACGCCACATCAAATCTTCGGCAGGACGATGCCCTGCTGGGACTGGTATTTTCCTTTCTTGTCCTTGTAAGAGACTTCGCACATCTCCTCGGACTCGAAGAAGACGATCTGGCAGAGGCCTTCATTCGAGTAGACGGGGGGGCCGCGTTTCGGCGGGCGACCTTCGGAGGACCGTCGGTTGGGGCGATCAGCCCCGGCGCGCTTTGACGGCCGCTGGCAGCAACAACTTGGCAGGCCGGTGCGCGGACCGCCGCGGCCGACGGCTCAGAGCATGGGCGACGGGTGGAGGAACTTGCATCATGATGAAACGCGCCGCCGAGTACCCATAATCCTCTCCACTCTCGTCCACCACGCGAATATACCCCAGCTTGGAGGACGGGGCGTCGGGTATCACTCGATACAATTTGCCCACCTCGAGGGACGCGGCGTATCCCCGGTTGTCAATGCAAACTCCAAATTGAGTGGATCGTCTTGTTTTGGTTTTCATGTCTCAGTCCAGCAATGGGAGCTTCAGCTTGAACTCCTTGCGTCCCATCCCATGGGCTTCGTACCAGTGGACCTCGGCGGTATGAATTGTACCATCCAGGAGGCGCACTTTCGCGATACCTCTCAGCTTCCGCCAGCGCCCCTTGCCATAAACCCTTTGCAGCCGCCTGCGGTCGCGAATCCCGCGACCCACAGCGATGGGCTCAACGGCGGCAATCGTCCCGACGATTTCAAAGTCCATCGAATCAGCGTCCGACGGCGTGCAGGCCATTTTACAGCATTTGCACGCTAGCGTGAGCCAAGCACATTTCCAGTTGAATCAAATCTTCGGCAGGACGATGCCCTGCTGGGACTGGTACTTGCCTTTCTTGTCCTTATAAGAGACTTCGCACAGTTCGTCGGACTCGAAGAAGACGATCTGGCAGAGGCCTTCGTTCGAGTAAACGCGGGCGGGCAGCGGCGTGGTGTTGGAAATTTCGAGCGTGACGAAGCCTTCCCATTCGGGCTCGAGCGGCGTGACGTTGACGATGATGCCGCAGCGCGCGTAAGTGGACTTGCCGACGCAAAGCGTGATGACGCTGCGGGGAATCTTGAAGTATTCCACCGACCGGGCGAGCGCAAACGAATTAGGCGGGACGATGCACACCGGGCCTTGGAACTCGACAAACGACCGCTCGTCGAAGTGCTTGGGATCGACGATGGTGCTGTTGACGTTGGTGAAGATCTTGAATTCATCGGCGACGCGCAGGTCATAGCCATACGCTGAAAGCCCAAAGGAGATGACGCCTTCGCGCACCTGGCGATCGGCGAAGGGATTGATCATTTCGTGTTCCAGCGCCATGCGGCGAATCCAGCGGTCGTTCTTTACGGCCATCGGCTGCACCTCGATTGAAATGGGAATTCGGCTTGCTTTTCTCCTCGAGCCGGTTTACCAGGGCGGCCGCGGCGAAAAGAGCAAAAATGATATTACAGGTGAAAGGGCAAGCCGAATTCCCATTTCAAT
>CAZTHM010000494.1:0-2619 GCA_964613505.1 uncultured Acidobacteriota bacterium
GGGGCCGCAGCATCCTTCCACGCATGGCGTGCTGCGCGTCAAGCTGAGGCTGGATGGCGAGAAGGTGCTAGGCTCGGAATGCATCATCGGCTACCTGCATCGCGGGGTCGAGAAGATCGCGGAGAACCGCACCTACATGCAGTTTGCTCCCTACACCGACCGCATGGATTACGTCGCCGCGGTCACCAATGGCATGGCGTACGTCGAGGCGGTGGAAAAGTTGATGGGCGTGGAAGTTCCGCCGCGCGCCCAGTACACGCGCATGATCCTGGCGGAACTGCAACGCATTGCCAGCCACTTGCTCTGGCTGGGCACTCACGCGCTCGATATCGGCGCGATGACGCCGGTCTTTTACACCTTCCGCGAACGCGAAGAGATCCTGAAGATTTTTGAAAACTATTGCGGCGCCCGGCTCACCACCCACGCCTTTCGGATCGGCGGCTTGCAGTACGACCTCTACGACGGCTTTGAGAAGGAAGTGGTGAAGTTCTGTGAATATTTCGGCCCCAAGTGCGATGAGTACGAAACCCTGCTCACCAACAACCGCATTTGGCTGAAGCGCACCAAGAGCGTGGGAGTGATTTCAGGCGAGGACGCGATCGCGCTGGGAGTGACGGGCCCCGTGCTGCGCGGCTCCGGCGTGAAGTGGGACGTGCGCAAGGCGCAACCCTACGAAGCGTACGACAAGGTGGAGTTTGAAATCCCCACGGGACAGAACGGCGACACTTACGATCGGTATGTGGTCAGAATCAAGGAAATGCACCAGGCGATCCGCATCATCCGCCAGTGCGTGGAGCGAATCGCTCCCGGTCCCATCATGGGCAAGGTGGCGAAGGTCATCAAGCCGCCGGTGGCCGAGGTTTACCACTCGATTGAGGCGCCCAAAGGCGAGTTGGGATATTTTGTGGTCAGCGATGGCTCGACCCATCCCTATCGCGTGCGCGTGCGGCCGCCCTCGTTCGTGAATTTGCAGGCCCTGGACACCATGATTCGGGGCCATCTGATCGCCGACGTCGTGGCCGTGATTGGAACGCTTGATATCGTTCTCGGAGAAGTGGACCGCTGAAGAAAGTGACGAGTGACGAGTGACAAGTGACGAGCAAGGAGAAAGTCGACAGTTGACAGTCAACAGTTCACGGTCGCAACGAGCAAGTTTAGGAATGATGACTGCCAGTTGCGAACCGCCGACTGCCAATGGCTCGATCTCGTCACTCGTCACTTGTCACTCGTCACTTTTCAACTAGCTATGGCAGAACGCACGCTACAGTTCTTACAGGCCAATCCGCTCATCCTGGCGACCGTCAAAATTCTGATTGTCTTTGCCGTGCTGTCAGGATTGGTCGCTTATCTTGTGTACATGGAGCGCAAAGTTCTGGCCTTCATGCAGGCGCGCCTGGGGCCGATGCGCGTTGGTCCCTGGGGCTTGCTGCAGCCCATCGCCGACGGGATCAAGCTTCTGCTCAAGGAAGACATTGTCCCGGCCGGAGCGGACAAGTGGCTGTTCCTGATCGCGCCGGCCATCAGCGTCGCAGCGGCCTTTACAGTTTTCGCCGCGATTCCCTTCGCGGGCAATTTCTTCATCACCGACATAAATATCGGACTCCTGTTTATTCTTGGGGTTTCGTCGCTGGGTATCTACGGCATCATCCTCGGCGGCTGGTCTTCGAACAGCCATTACCCCTTGCTGGGGGCGCTGCGCTCTTCTGCGCAGCTCGTTAGTTACGAGGTTGCCGCGGGGATGGCGATCGTCGGCGTGCTGCTTATATCGAATTCGCTCAGCATGGTTCAAATCGTCCAGACTCAGCAGAAGATGGGGGTTTGGAACGTTTTTCTTCAACCGGTCGCCTTCGTGATCTATGTGATTGCCGCGGTGGCGGAAACCAACCGCAATCCTTTCGATCTTCCCGAGGCCGAGTCGGAACTGACGGCGGGGTTTCATACGGAATATAGCGGCTTCCGATTTGCGCTCTACTTCATGGCTGAATACACCAATATGGTGCTGGTCTCCGCCATCGCCGTGACATTGTTTCTGGGCGGGTGGCTGCGGCCCTTCGTGAGCGTCAAAGCCCTGGTCGGGGGAGTGGACGTTCTCGATTACATGCCCGTCATAGCCTTTTTGGGCGCAGCAGCCTTTGTCTTTTGGCTGGGACGTCAAAGCCAGGTCGCGATGGAAAGATATTTCTTCATGGCGTTGACGGCATTGCTGGTCCTGGTGGCGGGAGTTGTGGCCGTCCCGGTGGTGCTGAACGCGATCCAGGGAGTTTTCTGGTTTACCCTCAAAGTCCTGGTTTTCCTGTATGCGTTCATCTGGTGCCGCGCCACGTTCCCGCGCTACCGATATGACCAACTGATGAATGTGGGCTGGCGGGTCATGATTCCGTTGGCCCTGGCAAACCTGATAGTGACGGCGATTTTGCGCTATTGGCTGAGCGGTCCGCACGCCGCGTCACCGACCGCCTGGTTGGAAAGATTCTGAGATGAATTTAGGCGAGCTACTGCGCCGGATTTTTCTGGTGGACCTCCTGAAGGGTCTGCGGCTGACGTTTTCCTATCAGCGGCCCAGTGCCACCTACACCGAGCAGTATCCGCTGGAGCGGCCTCTGGTGGCGGAACGCTATC
>CAZTHM010000495.1:0-2614 GCA_964613505.1 uncultured Acidobacteriota bacterium
ACGCTTCCCGGCTGCCAGTTCAATAGAGCGGTGAGCCGCTCCGCCTCATTCTTGTAGGTGTCCTGGCCGCGACAGGCGGAGAGGGTGAAAGCGGAAACGAGCAGAGCCAAAACAAAAGACCGTCTGTGCATGGAGGCCGCCCTCATGAAGATATTCCTGCCTTCCCGAAGAAACGGAAATCCCGCCCGGGCGGGATGATTTACCATTTCTCTTGGCGCGACACTGGCCGTCGCAGACTCTAAAGCCTCAAGAAATTCGCCAATAGTTCTTTCCCCGCATGGGTGAGCACGGACTCGGGGTGGAACTGCACGCCTTCAACTTTCATCCGCTTGTGGCGCAAGCCCATGATCAGCCCATCCGCGGTTGACGCGGAGATTTCGAGGCATTCCGGAAGCGATGAGCGCTCCACAATAAGCGAATGATAGCGCGTGGCGGGAAACGGGTTGGGAAGCCCGGAGAAAACCGTCTTGCCATCGTGGTGAATCTCGCTGGTCTTCCCGTGCATGATTTGCGGGGCGCGAATCACCCGTCCGCCAAACGCCTGGCCAATCGCCTGGTGTCCCAGGCAAACGCCCAGCAGCGGCATGCGGCCTGCGAATGCCTTAATCACTTCCAGACAAATCCCCGCCTCGGTGGGCGTCTTCGGTCCCGGCGAGATGACGATGCGTTCAGGCGCCATTCGTCCGATCTCCTCCACCGTCGTCTGATCGTTGCGCCGCACTTCGGGATCGGCGCCCAGTTCCCCCAGATACTGCACCAGGTTGTAGGTGAAGGAATCGTAGTTGTCGATGACCAGGATCATCAGCGCATTTCCCCTGCGGTTCCGGAGAATCCATTATATGCCGGAAGTAGCAGGATTGCGGAACGACCCGTTCCTCTCGAGTTGCCAGCAGGGCGTCAACCTCATGGGACAAGAAACTTTCCATGCCGCGGTGGCCTCCACCGCCTGATTCCTTCGGGCGCCTCGTTTCCTCCTGCCTGTATAGCTTCGGGTAGCTTTATTGGGATTTTCCCATCATGGATTTTTGAACCAAGCGGAATCCCCTCCGAGTGTATACTGCCGCCCGCGGAGGTATGACGCGCAGCGCGATGCTGCCGCCGTCCGGGACTTCGCGAAGGAGAGGAGAGCCATGAAGAGAACGGGACGACGATCTTTCCTGAGAACTGGAAGTGTGGCCTTGGCGGGGCTCGGTTCGTTGGGCGGGGCGGAGATCCAGACCGCTGCGCAGCCGGCGGCCTCCGGATCGGCGCCATCCTTCAAGCTGGGAATGGTGACGTACGAGCTGGGAAAAAACTGGGACGTCGAGACCCTCATCAAGAACTGCGAGACCGTAGGCTTTGAGGCGGTGGAGTTGCGCACCACGCACAAACACGGCGTGGAAATTTCTCTCGCCCAGGACCAGCGCGCGGAAGTTCGGAAACGCTTCGAGGGTTCGCGCCTGCGCCTGCTGAGCCTCGGCTCGACTTGCGAGTACCATTACGCCGACCGAGCGCTGGTCGAAAAGAATATCGAAGAGACCCGCCGCTGGTGCGAGCTGGCCCACGACTTGGGCTGCTTGGGCGTGAAGGTGCGGCCCAACGGATTCCCGAAGGGCGTGCCGCAAGAGAAGACCCTTGAACAAATCGGCCAGTCACTGCAAAAATGCGGCGACGCGGCGCGCGATCAAGGCGTCGAAATCTGGGTCGAGGTCCACGGCGCGGAGACGGAATTCCCACCCAACATTCGCCGCATCATGGACGTGGCAAATCACCCCGCCGTGGGCATCTGCTGGAACTGCAATGACACCGACATGGTCAACGGCTCCGTCAAGGAATATTTCGAGTTGCTCAAGCCCTGGCTGCGCAACTGCCACATCAACGAGTTGTGGCGGTCGCCCTCGCCTTGGGGAGCCACCGCCGGCCAGCCCCCCGACAAGGTGAATCAGGGCTTTCCGGATTACGCCAAGCCTTATCCCTATCGCGAGCTCTTCGGCCTGATGCGCGACGCCGGCTACAATCGTTACACACTCGCAGAAGTGCCGGAGAGTGGCGATCCGATTCGCTTCATGCGCTATTACCGGGCGCTTTGGGAGCAGCTCGTAGCTTGAGCTTTGGAGTGCGGCGGCTCTGCTGCCGCCTTTCTGCTGTAGCGCCGCTCTATGAGCGGCGACGCCGGTCGCAGACCGGCGCTACAGCTGGGGGAGTAGCTCGCGGCGTAAGGGGAAAAGCAAAAGGCAAAGGGCAAAAGTCAAAAGTGAGCAAATGAAGATTGATCCTGTGACGCTCGAGGGGATTCATGTGCGCCTGGAGCCGCTCGCGATGTCGCATCACGCGCAATTGTGTGAGGTCGGCCTCGACGAGGAACTCTGGCGCTGGATTCCCCAGAACGTTCGCACGCCGGAAGACCTGCGCGCCTACATCGAGGAGGCGCTGCGCTCGCAGGCGCAAGGGACTGCGCTGCCCTTCGCTACGCTCGACAGAGCCAGCGGCCGCGCCATCGGCAGCACGCGCTTTGGCAACATCGACGGCGTGAACCGCCACGTCGAAATTGGCTGGACGTGGCTGGGCCTCGCCTGGCAGCGCACCGCCGCCAATACCGAGGCGAAATACCTGATGCTCCGCCACGCCTTCGAAA
>CAZTHM010000496.1:0-2612 GCA_964613505.1 uncultured Acidobacteriota bacterium
GCTCGTCGGCATCTCGCGAGTGCTCTCGCTCGAGGCCAATCAGCAGGCCCATCAGGAGGACCGTGGCGCCGTTTTGGGCGATTTGTAGGATTGTAGGCATAAGAAACCCAGTTGTCAGTTCTCAGTTGTCAGTAGTCAGTTGGACCTAGTCCTTCGTCCTTCGTCCTTTGGTTTCTGACCACTGACTTCCTTTTTCTGGACTCTCAACTCTCAACTTTCGACTTTTGACTCCGGTCACACCGCTTCCACCGTCACGCGGCCGGACGAATCCCCCGCGGCGTAATAAAGTTCCACGCGCAGGTCGGGGAACTCTTTCGTCAACTTTGCCTTGGCGCGACGGAGGTCTTCCTCCTGGCGCTGGCGCGGGTCAGTGGCAGTGTGCAAGTGCAGCGGCAGGTCTTTGTACCAGCTGCAATCCTGATGCGCGATCAGAATCAGGCGCTTAAGGTCGTGGGCCTCGACGAGAAAGCGGAACCACTTCCATCCCGCCCAGGAGAATTTCGGGAGGTACTCGACGAGCGTGAGGCACTGCGGCCCGCCGGGGATAACGAGCAAGTCGTAATTGGACCGAAGATTCAGGCCCTGGTTCAAAAAATCGTGCAGCCCGGCCTGGAAGCGGGAGGAGCTGCAATGTACCACCAACACGTCCGCGCTGGCAGGCTCGACTTTCGAAGAGGAAACGTAAGAAGGCATTGGAAACCAGTTGTCAGTTCTCAGTTTTCAGTTTTCAGTTTTCAGCGTTCAGCCATCAGCGAGTCAGCTCTCGGCATTCACAATTCAGAATTCACTATTTACTATTCGACTTTCTTGCCCTTGGCCGCGACCGGCTCGACGGTGGCTTTCGCTGCCTCGACTGCCTTGCTTCCGTCGCCCGCGCCGAGCTGTGAGAGGACCGAGGGAATGTCCAGACCCAGCGCCTGCAATTGCTGGAGGAGGCTGAAGACGAGCGCCGGACCGGCTTTGGCGATGCGGCCGATGCCGCCCGTGCCGTCGCCCGCGCCGCTGTTGCCCTGCTCGATGACAACAACCTTATCGATATTGCCCAGGGGCGCCGCCACCGCCCCGAAGATTCCCGCCGAGGCCTGCAAGACGGCCGGCAGTTTCTCCAGAATCGTCTGGAGCTTGGCCGCGTCGTTGAACTGTTTCCAGGCCTCGGCCTTTTTCAAGATGGCCTGCGCTTCCGCCACGCCCTGCGCCTCGATAGCGCGCGCCTGCGCCAGGCCGATGGCTTCGATCTTGGCGGCCTCGGCGCGCCCTTCGGCTTCGACGGCGGCAGCTCGGCCAAAGCCTTCCGCTTTCAGTTTTTCCTGCTGCGCCTGGGCCAGGGCGATCTGTGCCGCCTTCTGGCCATCGGCCTCGAGGATGGCCGCTTGCTTCTTGCCCTCGGCGCGTACGATGGCGGCCTGCCGCTCGGCCTCCGCCGCCTTGACGACTGTGGCCTCCAGTTCTTTCTGCCGGCGCATTACTTCCTGTTCCTGAACGCCAATCTGCTCCAGTGTCCGGGTCTTCTCGATGCGCACTTCCTCCGCCACCACCGACTGCCGGGCTTTGGCGTCGGCTTGAGGGCCGGCCTGCGCGGCCTTGGCCTTTTCGATTTCGATTTCCGCCTGGTAGGTCGCCTGCTTCACCTGGAAGTCGCGTTGCGCGGCGGCGATGTTGGCCTCCGCGTCAAACTTCGCTGTCTCACCTTCCTGCATGGCCAGAGCAGACCTGATTTTGGCGTCGCGCGTCGCTTCCGCTTCGCCGATGGTGCCGTCGCGCTTCACTTCCGCGGTGCGCTTCTTGCCCAACGCATCGAGGTAGCCTTCCTCGTCGCTGATGTCCTGAATGGTCAGCACGTCCACGCCGATTCCCATGCGCTCCAGGTCCACGGCGGCTTCTGAGGTTAGCTTCTGCGCGAAACTTTGCCGGTCGCTATTCACTTCTTCCACGGTCAGAGTGCCGAGGATCGAACGCAGGTGGCCTTCCAGCGTCTGGAAAATGACGCGCTGGATCTGGTCGTGGGTCATGTCGAGGAAACGCTCGGCGGCCGCGGCGAGGGAAACGTCGTCGCCCTTGATCTTGACGTTGGCGACAGCCTTGACCGAAATCGGGACGCCCTTCAAGGTGTAGGCGCGCTTGATTTCAAGCGGGATCGTGAAGACGTTCAGCGAAAGGTAGTCAACTTTTTCGAGCAGCGGCCAGCGGAAACTCGCGCCACCTTTCACCATCCGGTAGCCGACGACCTTTCCGTCCGGCAATATGCGCTTGCGCCCGCTGAAGATGGCGACCACGTTGGGCGGGACCTTCAGGTAGTTCTTCCCAAACAGCGCCATCGCCACAATCAGCGCCAGAACCACCAGCATTACGATAATCGGAATAAGGAATTGTTCGAATGCTTGCATGACGTTCCTCCAGACAACGACTTCAGTTGTCAGTCGTCAGTGGTCAGTTGTCAGTTGCGGTTCGTCCTTCGTACTTTGTACTTCGTACTTAAGGCGGTGAGTAGTGGGCGCATCGTGGCTGCTTTGTTTGTCCACATGCCACATACCATCTACCACCTACTGGCTTTTCCTCACCAACACCGTCTCCCCCACGATGGCTTCGATTTTCACCGCCGTGTTGGAGGGAAT
>CAZTHM010000497.1:0-2608 GCA_964613505.1 uncultured Acidobacteriota bacterium
GCGACCTTCGCCGGGCTGCAGGAGCAGGTGGGAGGAATGACCGAGCAGGCCAGGAATCTCTCCGAGCTTTCCAAGTCGGTGACCGACCTGCAGCGCATCCTGTCGTCGCCCAAGGTGCGCGGCGGCTTTGGGGAGGATTCCCTGGAACAGATGCTGGCGCAGGTGTTTCCCCGCGAGTTCTTCGAGATGCAATACCCGTTTGCTTCGGGCGAGGTGGTGGACGCCATCCTGAAATTCCCGCAGGGGATGTTAGCCATCGACTCCAAGTTCCCGCTGGAAAACTTCCGGCGCATCGTGGAGGCGGAAACGGAGGCCGATCGGAAGGTGGCGCGGCGGGAGTTCCTGAAGGACGTGCGCAAGCGCATCGACGAGATTGCGAGCAAGTACATCCGGCCGCAGGATGGGACGCTCTCGCTGGCCCTGGCCTACATCCCGGCGGAAAACGTGTATTACGAGGCCATCATCCGCGACGAGGAAGGGAACGACCTGCGTGCCTACTGCAGCGAGCGCCACGTTTTCCCGGTGTCGCCGAACTCGCTGTACGCCTACCTGCAGACGGTCGTGATCGGGCTGAACGGGATGCGCATCAGCGAGCGGGCCCAGTCCATCCTGCGCGAGCTGGAATCGCTGCGGATGGAGATGGCGAAGTTCACGGGCGAGTACGAGACGGTGGGCAAGCACCTGCGCAACGCGGCCACGAAGTACGAGGACAGCGCGCGCCTGCTGAACAAGGTGGAGACGCGGGTGCAAGGGCTCTCCGACCACCGCGGCGAGCAGCTCAGTTTGATCGAAGCGGAAGCGCAGAAGAAGGAGTTGGAGGAGGGCTCGGGCGAGAGCTAAAGAAGTTCCCCGCAAAAAACTCAGGGGACGCGGTGTGCGTCCCCTGTCGAGCTCGTACGGACGGCCAGTTAGTGTTTCTTCTTCTTGGCCTTTTTCTTCTTTGCCATTGGTCTATTCTCCCTTTTTCCGTTTACACGGATGTGCAACGATGAATTGTTGCGATGTTTGATGTATAGAGACAATGAAAAGTGATGTCAAGGGAAAAATCGGGCGCGAAGCAAGAAAGGGAACGTGAGCGCGAGAGATTTGTTCCGGCGCAGGTGAAGCTCAGGGCTTCACGACGCGCTGCAGGAGGTGCAGCACGATGCCGCTGAAGGAATCGTGCCAGGCATGCGCGATCATTCCCGGACGCAAACTTTTTCTGAAGTGGGCCAGGATGCCGAACATCAGGCCGAAGACTCCGATCTGCACCATGCGCGCCGGGCCTTCGTAACCGTGCGAGGCGCCGAAGACCACAGCGGCGAGCAGGATGCCGATGACGGAGCTGCGGGTGAGGGCGATGAACTGCCGCTGCAGATAGCCGCGGAAGATGATCTCCTCACAGAAGCCGGCGGTGGCGCTCAATCCCAGCCAGAAGACGATCTCCCGGGCGTTGGCGGGCGCGAGGAAGCCGACCTTCTTCAGGGTGTCGGCCTGCTGCGCCTGTCCGGCCAGCCCGAGGGCGAATCCCACGACGCCGAGGACCAGGGCGGCGCAGATCCAGAAGCCGCCGGCCACGGCCAGGTCGAGTAGCACGTCCTCCGGCGCCGTCCACCTGCCGCCGGTGATCTGGGCCAGGGTCAGGCGCTGGCGGCGCATTCCCACCCAGACGTAGGCCAGCAGCACCCATTCCCAGACGATGGTGGCGGTATAGAGCGCGGGGCGGCCGAAGCGCTCGACCACACGGTGCTGTCCGCCGGCGCCGATGTAGGAGAAGCCAAGCAGGATGGCCAGCAGCAGGGCCAGGTGCAACAGGACCAGGGTGCGGTCCCGGGCCGAGGGCGGCTGGGACGCCGCGACGGCGGGCGCGGACATCGGCGGGGTGGCGGCCGTCTGCAGGGAGTGGCCGCAGTATTGGCAGTAGCCGCCGTCGCCGGCATTCCCCGTCCCGCAGTGTGGGCAGTTGGCCAAGGAGTCTCTGCGACGATTCTCAGTCGGATTGGCGCGCGGCACATCTTATAATGAAGGGCTCGAAGTCCAATAAGGAGTCCTCCTATGTCATTAGAAGAGACGGTAATCATCTCCGGAGTACGGACCGCGGTAGGGAAGTTCCAGGGCTCGCTGGCCGACCACAGCGCGACGCAGTTGGGGGCGATCGTGGTGAAGGAAGCGGTGGAGCGCGCCAAGCTCGATCCCAAGCAGGTGGACGAGTGCATTATGGGGAACGTGGTCGCGGCCGGGCTGGGGCAGAACCCGGCGCGGCAGGCGGCGATCTACGGCGGCCTGGCGCCCGAGGTGGGGGCCATGACCATCAACAAAGTCTGCGGCTCGGGACTGAAGGCGGTGGCGCTGGCGGCGCAGGCCATCCAGACCGGCAACAGCGGGATTGTGGTGGCAGGCGGGATGGAATCCATGACCAACGCTCCCTACCTGCTGCCCAACGCGCGCAAGGGCTATCGCCTGGGCAACGGGCAGATCGTGGACTCGATGATCCAGGACGGCTTGTGGGACGTTTACAACGACTACCACATGGGCATCACGGGCGAGAACGTGGCGGAGAAGTACGGCGTCACCCGCGAGCAGCAGGACGAGTTCGCGGTGAACTCGCACCGCAAGGCGATGGCGGCCA
>CAZTHM010000498.1:0-2606 GCA_964613505.1 uncultured Acidobacteriota bacterium
GAGCGGAACCGGTGGTCGCTGATCGCTCCGGTGCGCAGGTTCCTCATGCGCGCCTGGACGAACGCCCGCAGGTTGCCGGGCGTCCGATGCTCGGCCTTGTGAATCGAGTAGAGCTCGTTGTTGTGCCGGATGACCATGCCCGGCCGGAGATCGTTTGCATTCATGTGAGTACCTTCAAGAACTTTGGGTGTGGGGCTACGAAGCAGGGAGGGAACTTCCGGAGTCCAGTCCAGCACGCGCCCGAATGGTTATTGTAACCCGCCGCGCGAAACTCCGTCAACTTTTGGCCGGCGCGGCAAAACTCTGCGCCCGAATGCTCAGAGTCACAACTTGTAGCGTCGCGGCCGTCGAGATCGACGGATACGCCGTGCGGACATCGGCTTGACACCGGCCATTCCCACCCCTAATCTAATAGGCATGAAAGTGGATTTCACTCCCGACCAGATAGCGTTCATTCGCCAGGCCATCCAGACTGGTCGTCTTCAAAGCGAGGAAGACGCGGTCCAGGAAGCGCTGCGGCTGTGGGAAGAACGCGAGCGTGCCCGCGCGGAAATTCTGGCAGCCGTTGACGTGGCGGAGGCATCGCTGACCCGCGGCGAGGGGCGCGCCATCACCCAGCAATCCATGCGCGAGTTTGCCGAGGAAGTGAAACAGCGGGGGCGCGCCCGCCTCGCCGCCGAGCAACCCACTCGCCCCTAAATGGCCCACCGCCTCGCACCGGAAGCCGAAGCCGACTTAATCGACATCTGGTATTACGTTGCCAAAGAAAGCGGTAGCATCGAGATTGCCGACCGGTTGATTGACTCGCTGACCGAGCGCTTGTTCCTTCTTGCCAGCCACCCTTACGTGGGACGCCGCCGCGATGACGATTTGCGCCCCGGCCTGCGCAGCTTTCCTGTCGGCGAGTACGTCATCATTTACCGCATCGAGGGCAACGACGCGCTGATTCTCCACATCGTCCGAGGCAGCCGCGATATCAAAGCACTGTTAGGCCATTAGAAGCCCACGGCCCGGGAAACGTGGTGCCGCTTTCCCGTTTGATTGACGCCCTCCGGCGGGATTGTTAAGATGGAAAGCTTAGTCCAACGTAAGGAGCGTTCACAGTGGCCCACATCTCTCGCCACGAATTGAAAGAAGATCAGTTCAAGAGCGGCATTGAGCATTTCGAAGAGTTCATCAAGAGTCGCTACAAAGATATTCTGACGGTGGCGGGCATAGTCATCGTCGTGGCGGGGCTCGCCTTCGGGCTGAAGGTTTATCAAGGGCAACAGGAAGCCCAGGCCAATGAGCAGTTGGGCATCGCGCTCCGCACATACCGCGCCTACGTGGGAACGGCGTCGCAGACCAGCCTGATCCCCGGCGCCGAGACTTACCCGACGGCGCGCGACAAATACAAGAAGGCCCTGGGACAGTTCCAGGAAGTTGTCGCCAAGCATTCGCGCTACCCGCAGCCGAAGGCGGTGGCCATCGCGCGCTACCACGTCGGGGTGTGCCAGGCCCAGCTCGGAGACCACGACGCCGCGGTCAAAACCTTGCAGGAAGCGGCGCGCGATTCCGACCGAAACGTGGCGTCGCTTGCCCAATTCGCTTTGGCGGGGGAGCAACTGAAGGCTGGCAAGACCGACGACGCCGTGAAGCTCTATCAGGAACTCGCCGCCCGGCCCACGACTACGGTGCCTGAAGCCACCGCCAAACTCGCGCTCGCCGACGCCTATCGCGCCACGCAACCTGCCAAGGCCCGCGAAATCTACCAGCAACTGGAAAAGAAATTCGGCTCCGACGTCACCGTGGCTCAGGTCTTGAAGGAACAAATGGCGAGCTTGCCGAAATAATCAAAGCGGCCGGTCGGCATTTCAAGGCGGCCTGCATTTCTTTCTTCCCACCCGTTTCTGGGGGCGATCGCTCATGCCGCAGGTTGAGCGCGAGACGCTCGAAACCGACGTTCTGATCGTCGGCGGCGGGCCCGCGGGACTCAGTTGCGCCCTGCGCCTGGCACAACTGATTCAGGCGCGCCAGGAAGAAAGCCCTTCCTCCGGCCCCAGCCTCAGCACCGAGAATATCTACCTGCTCGAGAAGGCCAGCGAAATCGGGGCGCATTGCCTCTCGGGCGCGGTGCTCGACCCGCGCGGCCTGCGCGAACTCATTCCCGATTTCGAGGCGCAGGGCGCGCCGCTCGAATCGCCCGTTACGCGCGATTCGGTTTACTACTTCACGCGCGGCGGCCAGTGGAAGTTGCCCGTCCATCCTCCCTTCTTCCACAATCACGGGAACTACGTCGTCTCGCTGAATAAGCTGGTGAAATGGCTGGGCGGCTTGGTGGAGAAGTCGGGCATTAACCTCTTTGCCGGTTTCGCGGGCGCCGAAGTGCTTTACGACGGCGAGCGCGTCGTCGGCGTGCGGACGGAAGACAAGGGCATCGACAAAAACGGGAAACGCAAACCTAACTTCCAGCTTGGCTACGACCTGCGCGCCAAGGCCACCGTCTTCGCCGAAGGCCCGCGCGGCTCGCTCACCAAAGCGCTGGTGGAGCGCCTCGGCCTCGACCGCGGGCGCAACCCGCAGAATTACGCCTTAGGCGTGAAAGAATTGTGGGAGATTCCCGCCGG
>CAZTHM010000499.1:0-2579 GCA_964613505.1 uncultured Acidobacteriota bacterium
GAAGCCGCCGCGCCGCATTACATTCTGAGCATGACCGCGAGCGCCGCGGACGTCTGGGACGTGCTCCTGCTGGGGCGTCAGGCGGGACTGGTCGAGGCCGGACGCGACGGCCGGATTCACTCCTCGTTCGATGTCATCCCACTGTTTGAGACCTTCGAGGACTTGGAAAGCTGCCCAACCGTGCTCGACCAACTCTGCTCCGATCGCTTTTATCAGAGTGTGCTGCGCTCGCGGCACAACTTTCAGGAAGTCATGCTGGGGTATTCCGACTCCGTCAAAGACAGCGGTTACCTGGCGGCGAATTGGGCCCTGTTCCGCGCCCAGAAGCGCTTGGGGGAAGTCGCGGAGCGCCACGGCGTGCGCCTGAGCTTATTCCACGGCAAGGGCGGAACCATCGATCGTGGCGGCGGGCAGTCGCACCGCAGCATTCAGTCGCAGCCTCACGCCGCCCCGGGTGGCCGTCTGCGCATCACTGAGCAGGGCGAAGTGATTTCGCTGAAGTACACGAACGCCATCATCGCCGAGCGCAACCTCGAGCAGCTTGCCACCGCGGTGCTCGACGCGCATCTGCTGCACGTGCGGCGCGGCTCCGAATCAGTGCTGGCCGAGTGGGAGGGACTGCTGGCGGAGATGGCGGCGAGCAGCCGCGAATTCTACCGGCAGATGGTGTATGGAACGCCGGAGTTTCTGCAATACTTCTGGCAGGCAACCCCCATCGACCTCATCGAGCAGTTGCGCCTGGGGTCGCGGCCCAGCCGCCGGTTTTCCACGGACGACTTGCACGACTTGCGGGCCATCCCCTGGGTCTTCGCCTGGACGCAGTCGCGCCACTTCCTCCCGTCCTGGTACGGCCTCGGTTACGCGCTGGAGAAATTCATGGCGGACCACGCGCCCCACGGGCAGGCGCTGCTCCGCCGCATGCACGAGGGCTGGCCGTTCTTCACCGTGCTGATCGATAACGCGGAGATGTCGCTGGCCAAAACCGACCTCTACATCGCGCGCCGCTACGCCGAACTGGTCCGTCCCCCCGCCGTGCGCGACGCCATCTTCGGCCGCATCGAGGAGGAATACCACCGCAGCGTTCGCGCTGTGCTCCAGGCCTGCGGCGCCACACACCTGCTGGCGAGCCAGCCCGTCCTCGCCGAATCCATCCGGCTTCGCAACCCCTACGTGGACCCACTCAACTTCCTGCAAATCCGCTTTCTCCGCCAATGGCGCCGCGCCCGCCGGGCAATGCCGGAGCTTCTTCACCTTTTGCAACTTACTGTTGGTGGTATCGCGTTCGGAATGAAGAGCACAGGGTAAGGCGGATTGCGGAACGACGTTGGTCCCGACCTATGTGTTTTGGCTCTCGACGAGCTGGCGGGCGCGCCCGGCGGCGCGGACGACGGCCTTGATGAGCGTGACGCGCAGGCCGCCCGTCTCGTAAAGTCAAGCCGTGCCAAGGCAAGGTATAATGCTTGCCCACATGGGAAAGAATAAGGACGTTCGAAAACGAATTGCAGGACAGCTGAGGACAATCTCGCGTCATCAGAAGAAAGTTCAAAACGAGCTCGACAAGCTAACCCCGAACTTAGGGTACATTCGCAAGTGGGAAAAGGAAATTGACATTGCCCGAAAAAGGGTGAGAGAGTTGGAGGAACGGTTGGGGAGATAGAACATGCCAAAGGCAGAGACGAAAGCGCGTCCAGTGCCGGATACCCATGTGCTGAGGGGCCTTATGGAGGAGTACTTGGAGATGCTCCGCGACGCGCAGCGCGGTGTGAAGAAGGTCCTCTCTCTCGACCCCCGCAAAGAGGAATTCTGGGATGCCCTGTCGGACCTGGACCCAGAGATCACTATGATCGAAGCCCGCTCGAAAAGCATCCAGGAAGAGAGCCTCGATCTCCTCGATCAGCTTCCTGACGATTAGAAAATGGAAGCAGGCGCCCCTCTCTGAGCAGAACTCAGGAGTTCTGGCCTTCCACGAGCTGCTTGGCGCGCTGGGCGGCGCGGACCACGGCCTTGATGAGCGTGACGCGCAGGCCGCCCTCTTCGAGTTCCAGGAGCCCGTCGATCGTACAGCCGGCGGGCGTGGTGACCATATCCTTCAATTTGGCGGGATGCTCGCCGGTTTGGAGCACCAAGGCGGAAGCGCCGAGCAGCGTTTGCGCGGAAAGTTCCGTGGAAAGCTCGCGCGGCAGGCCGAGCTTCACACCGCCTTCCGCGAGCGATTCGATAATCAGGTAAACGTAGGCGGGACCGGAGGCCGAGAGGCCGGTGATAGCGTCCATGTGCTTTTCGTCGACGACCACGGTGCGGCCCATCGAGCCGAAGATTTCCTGGGCGATTTTCAAATCTTCGGCAGACGCGTGCTTGCCGGCAGCGAGCGCCGTCATGCCGTGCCGGATCAGGCAAGGCGTGTTGGGCATGGCGCGCACCACGCGCGCCGGACGGCCCAGTTCGCGTTCGATCAACGCCGTGGTCACGGAAGCCGCGGCGGAGATGATGAGCGCGTCCTTGCGGAGTCCCTTCTTGACCTCGTGGAGAAATCCCTTCACCTGTTGCGGCTTGAGTCCAATCAGAATCAGGTCGGCGCC
>CAZTHM010000500.1:0-2571 GCA_964613505.1 uncultured Acidobacteriota bacterium
AAGCGGCAAGGAACTCTGTGGGTGGGTGTGATAACATACGCCCCGAACGCTGGGACCCCTGGAGGGCTCCAATGATTCTCCAAGGCAAGAAGATCGCCGTGCTCGTGGCTGACCTCTACCAGGAGATGGAAGTCTGGTATCCGCTGCTGCGCTTCCGCGAAGACGGCGCGGAAACGGTGGCGGTGGGCGCCGAGGCAGGGAAGAGCTATGCCAGCAAAAAAGGCTATCCCGTCGTCGCCGACAAGTCCTTGGATCAGGTGAGCGCCTCGGATCTCGACGCCCTTGTCGTTCCCGGCGGCTGGGCGCCGGACACGCTGCGCCAAGACGAGCGAGTCCTGAAGCTGGTTCGCGAGATGGACAAGGCAGGAAAGGTCGTCGCGGCGATTTGCCACGCGGGATGGGTGCTTTGCTCGGCCGGCATCCTGCGCGGCCGGAAGGCTACGTGCTTCAAAGCCATCAAGGATGACCTGATCCACGCCGGCGCAAACTACGTGGATGAGGAAGTCGTCGTGGACGGAAACCTGATTACTTCCCGAGTGCCAACGGACCTCCCCGCGTTTTGCCGGGAGATTGTGAAGGCCCTGGCGACCCGCGCGGTGGCCCAGACGAGCGGGACTCGTGGCTGAGGGACGAAGCTCGAAACTCGAAAAGCGAAAATCGAAAAGCGAAGAACGAAAATCGAGACAGAGAAAGTGAGTAAATCCAGGAAGCCATCGAATCCCGAATCCCTGAATTCCAACAAGGAACATTTATGCGCAATTACAAACCCGCTATCCTGATTCTGATCGTGGCTCTTGCGTTCGCCGCCTGGGCGGGAACTGAGAGTGGTCTTGCCAAGGCGCCGAAGAAAGGCAAGTTGCTCTACATGACCCTGACCAAGGGATACCACCACGAAAGTGTCGAGCTCTCCAAGCAGATCATGAAGGAGATTGGCGACAAGTCCGGGGCTTGGGAGACGACCGTAACCGAAGATGTCGCGGCGTTCACCAAGGATAACCTAAAGGACTACGACACCGTGATGTTCAACACGACGGGCGAGCTCCCCATGAGCGAAGACCAGAAGAAGGCCTTGGTGGATTTTGTCCGGTCCGGACACGGTTTCGTCGGTGTGCACAGCGCCACCGATACGTTCTACATGTGGGCGGATTATGGGGAAATGATTGGAGGATACTTCAACAATCACCCCTGGCATGAAATGGTCACGATCGAAGTGGCCGATCCGTCCAGCCCGATCGTGGGGTCGCTAGGAAAGTCGTTCCAGATCAATGACGAGATCTACCAGATCAGCGATTTTCAGGCCAAGGACTCGCACGTCCTTCTGCGGCTCGACGCGGCATCTGTCGACCTGAAGAAGAACGGTGTCATGCACCGATACTACGGCTGGCCGGTCGCGTGGACTCGTTCCTACGGCAAGGGTCGGGTTTACTACAACGGCCTCGGCCATGATGCCTGGGTCTGGAAAGACGCGCGCTACCAGGAGATGCTCTTGAAAGGTATCCAGTGGGCGATGGGGCAAACAAAGTAAGCGAGGACGAATGACCGCAGACGGCGCTGAGTTGCGCCCTGTTTCGTGGCGGCCTCAGTCCTGCGCGGCTTGAACCACAACGGAGCACCACCAATGAAATCCAGCATCACGCGACGAGGAGTGCTTTCGAGGCTGGGCGCCGCGGCGGCCTCCGGGCTTCTTGGAATCGGCGCCAAGCAGGCCGGGGCGGCCATTGGCGCACAAACGGCAGCCGCGCCTGCTCGCGTCCTTGCCCTCATCGGCGACCGCTACCATAATTCCGATTTCATCCGCGTCGCGCTGGACAAGCTGTTCGATGAGCTGAAACTGCCGGTTGACTACACCATCAATTACGCGGAACTTTCAGCTAAACTGCTCAGCAACTATCGCCTCCTCGTCTGCTTCCGCGACGGCATGATCTGGCCCAAGGGATATCGTGGGCCGGATTCGTATCCCTACGCGGGCGACCTGGAGAATCCTGAGGACTGGCCGAAGGAGGAATTCCAGACCTGGGTGAAGGAAGAGCAGGGCCAGGCGGTCAAGGATTTTGTGCGGGCTGGGAACGGCCTCTACGCATTTCACAATAGCAGCCACATCTCTCTCTTCTCGAAGGCCTTTCGCGAGGTCATGGGCGGCGCCTATGTTGGCCATCCTCCTCTCCGGCCCTTCAAGGTCCGAGTCGTCAACAAAGACCATCCCATCACCCGAGGCGTGGAAGACTTCATGGTCAACGACGAGCAGCACTACGTGACCTACGACAAAGATCCCTCTAATATCCTTCTGCGAAGCGAGAACGTTGATGGGCTTGGGTACGAGAACCTGGGCACTCAGGCCATCGCCGGCTGGGCCTTTGAGTTTGGGAAAGGACGGGTGGTGTTTACCGCGCCCGGCCACACCCTTCATGCGATGTGGCAGCCGCAATACTCCCGACTCCAACAGAACGCAGTGCGCTGGCTCCTGAAGCTGGCGTAGCGGCCTCCCCAAAGATTTCCAGCCAAATCGGAAGGTTTTTTCTTGACAAAACATTGTCGTCCTCGTATTAAGAGATTTGGAACGTTTTTGAGGAC
>CAZTHM010000501.1:0-2558 GCA_964613505.1 uncultured Acidobacteriota bacterium
TGGTGGTGAAGCGTTTGGTGAGCGTCGGCGAACAGGTGGACGGCACCGCCGCGCAGCCGATTTTCGAAGTGGCTAATATCTCGGAGGTGGAGCTCTTCGGAAATGTTCCGGCGGTCTATCTGCAGAAGATTCACATCGGTCAGGCTCTGCGCATTGTGACGGATGCCTTCCCAGGCAAAGACTTTTCGGCGCGCGTAGTGGCGATTTCCCCCGCCGTCGATCCCACGACCAATGTCGGACTGGTGCGAATCCGCATCGCCAACGGTGCGGGCTTGCTGCGTTTGGGAATGTACCTGGCAGCACAACTTCCATTGGAAACGCATCCCATGGCCCTGGTCGTTCCACCCCAGGCGGTTTATCGGGATCAGGAAGGAAAGTCATTGGTTTATCGCGTTCAGGGCGAAAACGCGGAGGCGGTCCCCGTAAAGATCGGCCTCGAGACCCAGGAGCGGACTGAGCTGCTCGCGGGAGTTCAGGCCGGGGACACGGTGATTCTAACCGGTGGCTACGGACTCGGTTCACACTCCCGGATCAAGGTCAAGCCATGAACATCGTGCGCTTTTCCCGGCGAAACAGCCGCGCGGTTTTCCTGCTGACCGGTTTTCTTCTGGTGGCAGGAGGGGTCGCCATTTTCCGCCTCCCCAGCAACATCTATCCCGAACTCACTTTTCCTCGCATCGTGATTCTGGCGCACTCCAGTGACCTCTCGCCGCAGTTCATGCTCCTGCGCGTAACACGCCCGCTGGAAGAGTCTGTATCCACCGTGTTGGGGGCGCGACGGGTGCGCTCGAAGACCATCCGCGGGGGCGCCGAAATCTCGGTCCTGTTTAGCCCCGACATGGAAATGCAATACGCCCTGCAGTTGGTGGAGGGGCGTGTCAATGAAGCGCGCGGCTCGCTCCCGGCGGACACGGCAATCCAGGTGGAGCGCCTCACGCCCGCTATTTTCCCGATCGTCAGCCTGATTCTGAACGGCGACGTTCCCGCCGCCGATTTGCGCGACACTGCCTACTATGTTTTGCGCCCGCTCTTCAGTCGCGTGCCGGGCGTTTCCCGCGTTGATGTCCAGGCAAGCAGCACGCGCGAAGTCTCCGTCATCGTGGACCCGCAGCAAGTCCTGTCCCACCGGCTCTCTCTCGTTGATATCACCGATCGCTTGCGCGCCACGAACGCCGTAACCTCCGTCGGCCGCCTGGACAAGGATTACTCCCAGTACCTCGTGCTGGCGACCGGGCAATTCACCAGCCTGGAAGACATTCGCAACACTGTGGTTTCAGTCGAGAACGGCAGCCCCATCCGGTTGCGCGATATCGCGGAAGTCCGCGACGGCATCGAAGATCGGCGCACGCTGATCGCGGGCAACGGGCAACCCGCGGCGCTCATAAACATCGCCCGCCAGATCGGCGGCAACATCCTCCAGATTTCCAGCCAGGTGCAGGAACTCGCCACCCACCTGGGTTCCGCCGTTCCGGCCACGCTGCACTTGTCGCTGGTGTATGACCTCGCGGGTTTTGTGCGCGATTCCATCGGCAACGTCCGCGACGCCATTCTTCTGGGCGGCCTGCTGGTGATTGCGATCTTGTACCTCTTCCTGCGCGAAGGACGCAGCACGCTCGTGGCCGCCATTTCACTTCCGGTCACGGTCATCAGCACCTTTTTCTTTATGGGCCTGATGGGGGGCACACTCAATCTGATGTCGCTCGGCGGTATGGCCATCGCCATTGGCCTGATCATTGACGACGCGGTGGTGGTGGTGGAGAACATCTACCGCCATTTGGGGCGGGGCGAGTCTTGCGCCCAGGCCGCGGAAATCGGCACGCAGGAGTTGCTGGGCGCGGTGGTGGGATCGACGGCGACTACGGTCGTCGTGTTTCTGCCTCTGGGCCTGCTCAAGGGGGTGGTCGGAGAATTCTTCCGGGCGCTCTGCCTGACGCTCGCCCTGGCCGTTCTGCTCTCTCTCGTGTTTGCGCTCACGCTCATTCCCCTGCTGGCCGAGCGATTCATCTCCGAGGAAAGATTCCGGCATACCTCCCATCGCTTGATTGAACCCATCAATCGCGGTTATGAGGCGGCGGTCCGCTGGGCGCTCCGTCGTCGTTGGGTAGTGGTTGCGGGCACGATACTTTCCCTCACGCTCACGGTCTTCCTCTACTATCGCGTGGAGACGGGCTTCCTACCGGAGATGGACGAAGGCGGTTACGTGCTCGATTACCTGACTCCGGCCGGCACTTCGCTTACCGAGACCGACCGCATGGTGCGGTTAATCGAGGAACGCATCAAGCGCATGACCGAGACGGCCGCTTTTTCCCGGCGGACGGGTGCGGAAATGGGATTCTTCGCCACCGTGCAGAACGAGGGCGACATCCTGGTGAAGCTCAAGCCGCGGGCGCAGCGAAAGCGGGACGTCTATGAGATTATGAGCGACCTGCGCGAGCAGGTTGCCGGAAACATCCCGGGCATTCAGATCGAATTCGTACAACTCCTGCAAGACATGATTGGCGATCTGGAAGGCGAGCCGCAGCCTGTGGAGATCAAGCTCTTCGGCAGCGACATGAAGG
>CAZTHM010000502.1:0-2550 GCA_964613505.1 uncultured Acidobacteriota bacterium
GCGGCGCTGTGGACATGAAGGACGAAGGCCTGATTCACGCCATGGTCATGCTGATCGCGGCCCGTGAGCATCTTCCCCTCAAGCGCGACCTGATTTTTCTGGCGACGGCGGATGAGGAGGTCGGTGGGACCGGCAGCGCCTGGATTATCAAGAATCACCCCGAGCTGGTGAGCGGCGCGGAATATCTTATTACCGAAGGCGGATCGAACCTGACCACCCCGGGCAAACCAACCCTTTACACGATCGATGTGGCGGAGAAGATCCCTTTCTGGATTCGCATGAAGGCTCGCGGCCGTGGCGGCCACGGTTCGATCCCCATCGCTGACTCGGCAACGCACCGCCTGGCGCGAGCCATGCAGCGGGTGGTGGACTGGCAGATTCCGCCGCGCCTGCTGCCCGCGGTGGAGGAATACTTTCATCGGATCGCACCCCTCCAGCCGGCGCCCTGGCCTTCTCAGCTTCGCAACATCCGCAAGACCCTTCGCGACCCGGCCGCGGCGCGGGCCCTCATGCAGGAGGAGAACTACAATTACCTGCTGCGCACGACCGTGGCGCTGACCGTGATGAGCGGAGGGCCGCAGACGAACGTCATTCCCGCCTTAGCCTATTGTGAACTGGATGTTCGGTTGCTTCCCGGTGAGAACCCCGACGAATTCCTCAGGAAGCTGCGCGAAGTCGTCGCCGACGACCGAATCGAGCTCGAGCACATCAATCCCCCCCACGCGCCCAACGCCTCGCCCACGGACACGGCGCTCTACCGAACCATCGAACAAGTCGTCCACAGGTACAACCCACAGGCGGTCATCACCCCCGCCCTGGTCGGGGGGTATACGGAGAACAATCTGTATCGCCCCTTCGGGGTTGTCTGTTACGGTTTCAACCCGGTCGAGATGGGCCCCGAGCATGACGCCAGCCAGCACGCCGCCAATGAGCGTTTGCCCGTCGAGCAGTTTCGGCGCGGAGTGAAGGTCCTCTACGAAGTCCTGGCGCGAATCGCCGCCGGATCGAGCGAGGGAAAATGAAGCGCGAGTTTCCCGATCATCCCATGGTGGGCGTGGGCGGCGTGGTCATTCACCGCGGCCGGGTGCTGCTGATTCGCCGGGGCGGCGAGCCTCTGAAGGGCGAGTGGTCGCTGCCGGGCGGTCTGGTCGAGCTGGGCGAGGAGTTGGCCGAGGCCGCCCGCCGCGAACTGAAAGAAGAAACCGGCCTGGACGTCGAGCCGCTGGAAATTCTCACCGTCTTCGATCGCATCTTCCGCGAAGGCCGGCGCGTTCGCTACCACTTCGTGATCGTTGATTTCGCCTGCCGCTTGAAAGGTGGCCGCCTCGCGCCCGCCTCCGATGTTCTCGACGCGCGCTGGGTCCGCCGCGAAGACTTGCCGCAATACCACCTTACCGAGAAGGCCACTTCCGTCGCCCTGCAGGCGTTCGAGTTCTTCGACAAACTGCGGCAGCCGAAAGCGGTGCCGCCCCGCGTCCGTAGGAAGCGCTAGCCCAATCATCGCCAAAAGCGAAAGGCCCCTGGCGCTGCGCTGACCGCAGAGCCAGGGGCCCGGGATACTGATGGGTTTGGCGATCCCGCCTTGCGACGGAAACGGCGCCGACTAGCGCCTTGCCACTCTACCTCTCTCGCTAGGGAGAGGTCCTTGCGAAACAACCGCTAGCGAGCGCCTACGCCTCAGCACCCTCGCTACAGTTACTTTCTCTCGACATGGATCACCTCCTTTCTAGCGTTGGGCCGATAATAAAATCCAGGCTCGGCCGAGTCAAGAAGAAAAACCGCATTCTGGGCGGAAAAATCAGGCGTCGTATTTCCCCGTGAGGGCGCGCCAGCGGAGCACAATCAGGTCCAGGAACATCCGGGTGGCGTCGCGCAGGAAGCGGACCTTGGTGGCAGGACTATCATTCCAGCGCACCGGCACTTCCACAATTCTCCCTCCGATGCGCTCGACCAGAAACAAAACTTCCGGGTCGAAGCCGAACCCGGTCACGCGTTGGAGCTCGAAGGCCCGCTCGGTGGACGCCCGGCGGAAGAGCTTGAGCCCGCACTGCGTGTCGTGGATCTGAAGCCCCGTGATCATCCTCACCAGCAGATTGAAAACGCGGCCGCCCATTTCGCGGCTCCAAGGCTGGTGAATCCCGATCAAGCGACGATTGAGCGCCCGCGAACCCACCGCCGCATCTGCGCCGGTGGATTCCAGGGCACCCAGGAGCTTGTTGGTTTCCTCGATGGGAGCGGAAAGGTCGGCATCCGTGAACAGCACGAATTCGCCGCGCGCTGCAAGCACGCCTCGCCGAACCGAGTAACCTTTGCCGCGATTGGGTTCGTTGCGAATCACGCGCACCGCGGGATGGCGCTCCTGGAATCGTTCCAGGATTTCCGGCGTCTCATCGCGCGAGCCATCGTCCACCACGATGAGCTCGCAGGCGAAATTGCGCGAGGCCTGGTATTGCCGCACCTTTTCGAGCGTGGCCCCAATGCGCAAGGCCTCGTTGTAGGCGGGGATGACGATGCTCAGGAAGGGGTCGGACATCGGGCAGACTATACGGG
>CAZTHM010000503.1:0-2542 GCA_964613505.1 uncultured Acidobacteriota bacterium
GCAACGTGCTCGGCAGCATGGTGCCGCGCGAGGCCAACGGCACCATCTACACGCACGCCGGCCCTGAGATCGGCGTGGGCTCGACGAAGACCTTCACCGCAGAATTAACAGCGCTCGTCCTCTTTTCGGTATATCTCGGCCAGATGCGCGGGACGCTGCCGGCTCCCGAGGCACGAAAATTGCTGGCCGCGCTCACGGGGTTGCCCAGACAGCTCGAAGCGGTGCTGCAGAAAGACGAGGAGGTGGAAGACCTGGCGCGGGTCTTCTACCGCTCGGCGGATTTCATCTTCCTCGGCCGCGGCGTGCACTTTCCTGTGGCGCTCGAGGGCGCGCTGAAAATGAAGAAGGTTTCGTACATCCACGCCGAGGCCTATCCCGCCGGCGAAATGAAACACGGGCCGAACGCCCTCATCACCGAAGGACTGCCGGTGGTCGTGATCGCTACCTGCAATTGGGACTCGACGTACTCGCGCTCGCGCTACGAGCGGACCATCTCCAATATCAAGGAGGCGAAGGCGCGCGGCGCCACGATCATCGCGCTCGTGACCGAGGGCGATCGCGAAATCCGCGCCATGGCGGAACACCTGATCGTACTGCCGCACACCATCGGCATGCTTTCGACGATTCTGGAGGTGGTGCCGCTGCAACTGCTCGCCTACCACATCGGCGTGCTGCGCGGCTGCGACGTGGACCAGCCAAGGAATCTCGCCAAGTCGGTGACGGTGGAATGAGGAAGCCTTCAGCTTTCAGCCGTCAGCTTTCAGCAAACGGCTTCACGCGCCCAACTTTGCGATACGAGTTCACCGCTCCGAGCGACCCTGTAAGGCGGCTGACCGCTGATGGCTGAATGCTGATCGCTGAAAGCTGACAGCATTCGTCGAATCAAACATCGCGCGAGTCCTGAATTGAAACTCGTTTACTCCGACCAATACGACTTAAACCTCGGGAGCCACGTTTTTCCCTCGATCAAATACCGGCTGATCAAGGAGCGCGTGTTGCGCGCCGGGGTGGCGCAGCCCGAGGATTTTGTCGAGCCGCCTGCGGCCTCAGACGACGACATCGCCCTGGTTCACCACCGCGACTACATTCGCAAGCTGCAAACCGGCAAGCTCACGTATATGGAAATCCTGCGGCTGGAGATTCCATACTCCCCGGAGCTCGTCCGCGCGGTCTGGCTTTCGGCGGGTGGGTCGATTCTGGCCGGAAGGCTGGCGATTCAGGACCGCGTCTCGGTCAACATCGGCGGCGGCTTCCACCACGCGTACCCTGACCATGGCGAAGGCTTCTGCGTGCTCAACGATATTGCCATCGCCATTCGAAGCCTGCAAAAGAACAAGGCAATCGAGCGTGCCATGAGCGTTGATTGCGACGTCCACCAGGGCAACGGCACGGCTGCCATCTTCGCTGGCGACCCGAGCGTCTTCACGCTGTCCATCCACCAGGAGAACAATTACCCCTACCCCAAGCCGCCCAGTTCGCTCGACATCAATCTCCCCGACCGCGTGGACGACGAAGGCTACCTCGCAGCGCTCGGAGAAGGATTGGACAAAGCGCTGCGGGAATTTGAACCAGAGTTGATGATCTACGTCGCGGGCGCCGACCCCTACCGCGAAGACCAGTTGGGGGGATTAAAACTAACTTTGGAAGGTCTTGAGAAGAGAGACCGGCTGGTCTTTGAGAAAGCGCGCCCGAAAAAAATCCCCGTCGCCGTGACCTTGGCCGGCGGCTACGCCCGCAAGGTCGAAGACACCGTCACCATCCACACCAACACCATCCGCGTCGCCAAGGAATTTGCGGGGTAGCACGCGAACCGCGGGAGGAACGAAATCTTTCTTCGGGCAGCGCGGTGGTATAATCGAGGCCATGAGGAAGGCAACACAAAAAAAGAGCTTGGTGCAATTTACTGTCGTCATCGAGCAGGACGAAGATGGCTATTACGTCGCCAGTGTTCCCGCCCTCCACGGTTGCTACACCCAGGCCCGCACGCTCGAAGAGCTCGGCCCTCGCATTCGTGAAGTCATCGCGCTCTGCTTGGCCGAGCAAAAGGCTCCTCGCTTGAAGTTCGTGGCCTTGCAGCGAGTCGAGGTCAGTGCTTGACGCGCCTCCATCCTGTCCGCGCTCGCCAAGTGATCCGCTTTCTCGAATTTCTGGGTTTCACGCAGGTCCGCCAAAAAGGCAGCCACAAGTTCTTCAGGCATCCCGATGGCCGCGCGGCTACGGTCCCTGGTCATCGTGGTGAAGATTTGGGCCGAGGGATTTTGGCAAAAATCCTCCGTGACGCGGAGAGCTCTCCCGAACAATTTCTAGATTGGCTGTCTCGATAGCCCTGGCGCCCGATTGCAGTATACGACCCCACATGGTTATCCGCGTCGCCAAGGAATTTGCACTGTAGCGGCGGTCGGAGCTTGCCCTGACGTAGGAAGGGACCGCCGGCTTTGATGATCGGCGACCTCGCCACTCATAGAGCGGCGCTACAATAGCTTCTTAAAATCCTTCCAGCCAATCAGGATGACGTGGTTCTCTTCGAGCAGCTTCTTGAACT
>CAZTHM010000504.1:0-2536 GCA_964613505.1 uncultured Acidobacteriota bacterium
TCAGTGCGCAGGCCGCGCCTTTGAAAAGCGAGGGGCGAACGGGCCAGATAAAGGGATCGATGGGACAGACCACCAGGATAGGCTTGACGCCATCCCAGCCCGCCGCGCGCAAGACACCCTGCCCGTACTCCGGCCCAGCCGGCTCGAACGTCCACGCAGTGTCCGTGCCCAGTTCCGTGGAAACGTCCAGTTGGCGGAGCACGGCCATTGACTCTTCGTTGCGCGTAATCACCAGCGATTGACCACAGTACCGCCGGACCATCCGGGCGAGAAGCTTGTCCATATGGCCCGCCTCCGCGCCGTAACCGACCGAGAGCCGGTTCATGGCCGAGGCGATGCCGAGCGATCCGATCATCATCGTGGTCAGGGCATTCGCGAATTTGCTTTTGAACATCGACCCTTCGCACGCCACCACGCCGTCGTGGCGCGGGACTTCGCGCGCGAGGAAAGGGGGGAAGATATCGGGCAGGTTTATCTGCCTCGTCCCCGCGAAATACCCGCGCGAGAAATCGAGGTTCATGCTCGTCACGCTGAGTTCGATTTTCTCCGCGCCCAGGACATGCCGGACCTGGCGCAGCATCTCTTCGACACGCACATCAGCGCCCGTATTCCGCGTTCCGTTATAGCCAACGAAAAGGAGCTTAAGCTTTTCGCCGGGTTTCCATGGTCTGCCAGCACCCAGTATCCACTTCAATTTCGCGAGTTCGATGAGGCTGCTGACCCAAGCCTCCAAGACCAGATCCATCATCCGACGGATCCTCCCGGAACCTCAGGCCACGCCTTGTAAGGAAAAGTGAAATGCCCCTCGCGGCTGAATTTCAAGAGCGGATAGCAGTAATTTGAGAATGGGACGGGCGCGCGGCCCGTCTCGCTGACCACCCGCGTGTTATCGAACACAGTGTTGTAAACCAGATAGGGGATGAAAACCTTCATCAGCGAGGCGCCATGGCCGATGGCCGTGCCGCGGCGGTTCGCCAGCCAATTGACGACCGACGTGAACGGACCCTGCAAGCCTGGCACGAAAAGAGAGGGCAGCCTGCGTTGCGCCTCCGCCAGGGCACGCGTCAATTCGCGGAATGTCTGGGATTCATTTCCAGAGGAGAGGTGATAAATGGTGTGGTTCGGCCTTTGCTTTTTGTGAAGTGTCACGATGGAAGCGGCGACGAAATCCACATTCACGATATCGAGCCGGTCGTCGGGCCGGAAAGGAAGAACCGGAAGGCCTGCCAAAAAGACGAACGCCTTGACCATGTCGAATTGCGTCGTCTCGGCGTGCCGGCTGTCGCCCAGAATGATGCTGGGACGAAAGATCGTCACGGGAACATCGGGCAGCAGTTCGCGCAGCATGTGTTCGGAGAATTTCTTGGTGCGCGCGTAAGGATCATAGTCGGAGCGCTCCCAATCGATCGCCTCGTCCTCACGTACCACTTCGTCGTGACGGTGGCCCGCCACGGCCACCGTGCTGACGTGGCTGAAGCGGCGCAACCCGTGACCATCGCGAATCCGCTGCGCCAGCGTAATCACTTCCAGGGTTCCGCGCAGATTCACGTTCAGACAAGTCTTTTCCGACCGGCGATTGAGCGACGCGGCGCAGTGGATAATCGAGTCGGTGGTCCGCACCAGGCGCTGGTAGTCATCTTCGGACAGGCCGAATCGCGTTCCCGTCAGGTCCCCGCGAAAGATGCAGATCCGTGATTTGAGAAAGTCATGGAAGCGGGAGAATTCCATGTGCAATTGCAAGGCTTGCCAAAGCCGCAACTCGGCTTGGCGCGGGTCCGTGGCGCGGACGAGCAGGTTCAGCGAATCAGCATGCCCTTGCAGCAGATCCGCGGCGACGTGCGCCCCAAGATACCCGGTGGAACCCGTGATGAAGATGGCCATATCGGCAGCGGATATTTTAGCTTGAAGACAGACAATGCGAAGTTGTTTTTTGGTTCAGCCGCCGGGTCAGGAAGCGAGCACTAGGCCCGCGGCTGGCCCGTCAAATCTTGCAAGGCGAAGACGCGGTAAACCTTGCCGGGGAGGACAAGGGTTTTGCCCCGTACGAGGCAGGAAAAAGTGGTGCCGTCTTTTTTCCGGCATTCCAGCCCGCCCGCCCAATTTCCGTGCAATGTCAATTGTTCCGAGATCTTGGCAAAGGGATGATCCGCTTCGTCGCGTGAGGCGCTCTGCAAAATGGAGGCGTGGCGCCCGATCAGGTCACCGGAATCGTAACCGAACAGGGCGTCGTGAGCGGGGTTGGCGTATAAGGCCATTCTATTTGGGTTAACGCTGCGCTACCATGGGCAGCACTTCTCAGAAACCTGTAAATGCTAGATTGTCCCCACCCGCAATCGCCTCTCGCGTTACTTCGATCCACGCCGATGCTGGACGAAGAACGCCCACATCACGCTGCTGGCGTTGATTTCACGGGTCGTGGGCCCAACCATCCATTCCGGCAGGGGCTTGCCGCCTGGCCAGGTATGGCCTCCGTCCTCAACAGTATAGAGAATCACGTCCGCATTCTCAGCGCAGTTCGTATATGCAAGACGGCGGA
>CAZTHM010000505.1:0-2533 GCA_964613505.1 uncultured Acidobacteriota bacterium
TTCCTGGTCTTCACCGGATTTTACGGGATGAATATTCCCCTCCCCTTGCAGGAACACCGCTACATGCCAGTCCTGCTGGCGGTGGTCATGGTGATCTGCGCGCTGGGCATCTATGCTTACTTCCGGCGCAAGCACTGGTTCTGACGCGCCTCAACTCCAAACCACGGGAGCACCTTAGCGGTTTCGCTCCGCCTGCGGGAAAGCCGGATATGCTATTCTATCGCCGCCAGAATGGCCGGGCCCAGGAGGGCGCGGAGAGTCTGAGGGCCCGCACCGAAACTTGCAGGCAAGTTCGGAACCCCACCTGAAGGTGGGACCGCTCGCGTCTCATGAGTTGGAGGGCGAGGTACAGGATGGCAAAGAAAGTCGACCCCGCATATCTCCGGCGAAGCTCCCGCGTTAATGTCCGGATCCCGGTGAGGATTTCCGCGGCGCTGCCTGGCAACCAATTCCTCGAGGAGGAAACGTTTGTCGCCACCGTCAGCAAGTACGGCGCGAAAATCCAAACCCGGCAACCCTTGAAAGTGGGAATGCAATTGAAACTGCAACCGCTCAACCGCCGCAACAGCGCCATCTTCAAGGTGGTTTGGAGGGGTCGCGAAGGGTCCCCGCGCCAGAGTGAAGCGGGAATCGAATACGTGGAGGTTTCAAACCTCCTGGGCATCACTTTTCCGGAGTAGATTTTCCTTTGACCGATTCCATTGACGAAACCGATCGGCCGCCGCAGCGCGTAAAGGCCAGCTTCCCGGTTCGTGTGCGCGGCATGTCCACGCGGCACAAATTCTTCGACGAAGCCTCGGAGACTCTTTACGTGGGAAAGTCCTCGCTGATCACGCGCATTCAGAACTTCGTGGATCTGGAGACCGAACTCCACGTCGTCAACCTCAGCAACAACCTGGGCGGCACGTATCGCGTCACGTGGATCAACCTCGAGGGCCAGGAGGGCTGGCACGACCTCGGCCTGGAGCTGATCGAGGCGGAAGCGCACATCTGGGAAATCGCTGCTCCCCCCGGCGAGGAAGCCGCCGATGCACCCTTACCTCACGCTTGGCTCCAGTGTCAGCGCTGCCACGGGGGAAAGCTCACTCCCGTTCCCGAAGCCGAGGTGGAATTTATCTCGGACGGCTTTGTCATCTCGCGCCCCTGCGACACCTGCAAGGCCACAACGCCCTGGGGATTCACTCCGGCAGCCGAAAGCACGGCGTCCGGCGGTGAGGGGGGAAAGAATATGCGCGGCATGGGGCGCGCCCCACTCAACATGAAGGTCAAAGTACTGCGCGGCAGTTTTGGCAGCGCCCTCGAAGACCTCTGCGAAACTCTCAACATCTCTCGAACCGGCGCGTGTTTCCTGACTCGCAAAGGATACAAAATTGGCGAGCAGATCAAAGTGATTCTTCCCTACAAGGAAGGCGACGTCGCCATCCCGGTTCCCGCCCGCGTCGTCCGACTGGAAAAGACCAAAGATGGCTCGTTCAATTCCGTCGCCATCCAGCTCGAAGAGCAGAAAAGTTAAGGGGAAATTCTCGCCACGCTCGGTTCGGAATTGAATTGGTGCTCTCGATCGTTTTGAGAGGCAAAATGAAATCTGCGGGATTCTACGTCCTCTTGTTGGTCCTCCTCGTTTCGTCACCGCATTGGGCTGCGGATTCGGGAATTGTGGCCCGGGCCTCCGCCGCCGGGCAGGAGATGAACTTCACCCTCGAAGGCAAGATTAGCAAGCTATCGCCCGGCAAGCTTACCATCAGCGGCGAGGGAAACATCATCTTCCACGTCGCCTACAACGACAAAACCGAAATCAAACGGAAAGACGGCAGCGCGGGAACGCCGAAAGATTTCCAGGTGGGAACGCGCATCCACGTCGAGGGTGACCTGCAAGAGTCCGGCGAAATCATCGCGCGGAGAATCTCGATCCAGCCAGAATCTGCGGACGAGAAGCGGTAAGTGCCTGACCTCGGCAGCCATCAACGACGGCGTCTGGGCCACTCGCCAAAATCGAAACAGGACGCTTGAGCCGAGTTTCGATTTTCGCTTTTCGATTTTCGAGTTTGGAGTTTCTATTTTCCAGGGTCAGTGTGGGGCGCCCACCGTCGCCGCGCAGGCATCGCGAGACTCGTTAAGCTCGGCGACAAGCTGCTTGCGCTGTTGGCGGAGTTGCTCGGCGCGACGCGGCAGGCGCGCTTCGAGGAGCAGCAGCCGGGTCCTCGCCCGCACCAGCCAGCAGTAGCGCCACAGATACCCGCCCACCAATGGGAGGGTGAGCGCGTAGTATCCCGCCGCCGCGCGCCCGAACACGAACGCGCAAATCGCAATCTGCGCGGCGTAGCAACCCACCACCACCAAGCCGCGCAGGAACCACTGCTCCATCGGGTCGGCCTCGTGCTCTTTGCGATCGAGCAACCCCCTCCATCTCAGAATCGCCCACGCCAAAAGGTGATTGACGAAGCCGTAGAATGCGATGGGCAGGCCGACGATGCTCTCAAACCAGTACCAGAGGCGCATTCCCACGGGTTCGAGCCAGGAATGGGCGGCTTCG
>CAZTHM010000506.1:0-2516 GCA_964613505.1 uncultured Acidobacteriota bacterium
GCAACCCGCAGAATTACGCCTTAGGCGTGAAAGAATTGTGGGAGATTCCCGCCGGCGGGATCGCGCGCGGCGAAGTGATCCATACCGCGGGGTGGCCGCTCGATTCGAAGCAATTCGGCGGCGGGTTCATCTACGCTCTTTCGGAAACCCAAATTTCCATCGGCTTGGTCGTCGGCCTCAATTACGCGGATCCGCGCTTTGACCCGCACCACGCCTTCCAGCAATTCAAGACTCATCCCTGGATGCGGCGCCTGCTCGAGGGCGGCCAGAGGCTGCGCTACGGCGCGAAGACGATTCCGGAGGGCGGCTACTTCTCCATTCCCCAAACCGCGATGGATGGCGCGCTGATCGTGGGCGACGCGGCCGGCTTCCTGAATTCGCAGCGGCTGAAGGGAATTCATCTGGCGATGAAAACCGGAATGCTCGCGGCCGAGGTGGTCTTCGAAGCCTTGCGCAAAGGTAATTTTTCTGCGGATACGCTCGCGGAGTTCGAGGAAAAGTGGCAGACGAGTTGGGTGGATGACGAACTCTGGAAAGTTCGGAATTTTCATCAAGGGTTCGAACACGGTTTCTGGCGCGGCGCGCTGCACGGCGCGTTGCAATTTGTTACCGGCGGGCGCGGCGTCCGGGCGCGATACCCTGCGAGGGCCGATCATTTGCACATGAAACGGCTTGGTGACGTTACTCTTCAGCCGATCGCCAAGCTCAAGCTGGACGGCAAGCTCACTTTCGACAGGCTCTCGGACGTCTACCATTCGGCGACGCATCACGAGGAAGACCAGCCGTCGCACTTGAGGATCGCCGACTTCGACATCTGCAACAACCGCTGTGTTCAGGAGTACGGCAACCCGTGCCAGCACTTCTGCCCGGCGCACGTTTACGAGATGGAGGACAATCCGGAGGGCTCCGGCAAGCACCTGAAGCTCAACCCTTCGAATTGCGTCCATTGCAAGACCTGTGACATCTCCGACCCTTACGAGATCATTACCTGGGTCCCGCCGGAAGGCGGTGGCGGGCCACATTACGACGGCATGTAGAGTGCCTGCCAGCAGGACAAGGGCGCCAAACATATGCTGGAAGAAGGATATGATTTCTTCAGATTTGTATGATATTTTGAGCATATGGTTTTGTACGAAGAAGGTGGAGGAAGGCGATGCGCACTACGCTGAACATCGACGACGCGCTTCTACGATTTGTGGTGAAGGAGACCGGCGCCACGACGAAAACCCGGGCGGTCCGCCAAGCTCTGGATGAATGGGCCCGCCGGAAGAAAATCGAGAAGTTGATTGCGCTGGGGGGAAAGATCAGGTTCGACGTTGATTGGAAGACGTTGCGCAAGGGCTGGACGCGGAAATTCCATGGTTCTCGTTGACACCTCGATTTGGATTGAGTATCTGGATCGGTTCAACCCGGCGATCCGGGGGGAGCTCATTGACCTCCTGCAAAGGGATGAGGTCGCGACGGTGGGATTGATCGTCTCCGAGTTGCGCCGCGGCTGCCGGTCGGCAACCCAGGTCCGAGCAGTCGTGGAGGCGCTTGAGCCGCTGGAATACCGTGAGGCGGACCGCGCCGCCTGGCTGCAGGCCGGCCAGTTCGCTGCGGAGGCGTCAACGCGCGGTCACTCCCTCGAGGTCGGCGACTGTTTGGTGGCCGCCATCGCCTTTCGCGAGGGTTGGACCGTTTTCACGCTGGACCGCGATTTCGAACGTATCCCGGGGTTGAAGCTCCATCGTCCGCGCGTCACTTAACCGTCCCTGAATGAGCACACCGGCTCAGGAGAACCCGATTCCCACTCGCCCCTCCAACTCTCCTCTTGACGAGGCACAGGTGGACTTGGAGGGGAACCCGCGAACCTTCACCCTCTGGCAACGGGCGCAGATTTTCGTTGCGAGCTGGGTTGGCTATCTCGCCGTGCTGCTCATCGGGCGTTCGCTGCGCTGGGAGGTGTTTGGCTGGGAGAGTTGGGAAGCGGCGCGCGGACTCGGCAAGGGACTGATCTACACCTGTTGGCATCGCGAAATATTCGCCGCCACCTGGTTCTGGCGGAAGCGCGGCATCGTGGTGATGACCAGCCAGAATTTTGACGGGGAATACATCGCGCGCATCATCCAGCGGCACGGCTGCGGCGCGGCCCGCGGTTCGAGCTCGAAAGGAGCAGGGCGCGCCTTGGTCGAAATGATCCGCTGCCACCGCGCCGGGCGCGACACGGCATTCACCATCGACGGCCCGCGCGGCCCGCGCTTCGTTGCCAAGCGCGGGTCGGTGGTGCTTTCGCGCGCCTCAGGCGCGGCCATCCTCTGCTTTCACATCGCCGTGCGAAAAGCCTTCGTCTTCCGCAAGAGCTGGGACCAGACTCAGTTCCCCTATCCCTTCACCCAGGCCGCCGTCTTCATCGCGCCGCCCATCGTCGTTCCGCCTGACGCCAGCGACGCGGAGCAAGATGCGAAGCAGCAGGAAGTGCAGCGCGCGCTCGATGAACTTCGCGCTCGCGGCGAGGAATGGCTGGCAGGCAAGAA
>CAZTHM010000507.1:0-2467 GCA_964613505.1 uncultured Acidobacteriota bacterium
CGAGCGCGAGCGCGGCATCACGATCAAGGCCCACGCCGTCCGGCTCCACTACCAGGCCCGCGACGGAAATGAATATCAGCTCAACCTGATCGACACGCCCGGTCACGTGGATTTCTCCTACGAGGTCTCGCGCAGCCTCTCGGCCTGCGAGGGCGCGCTGCTGGTGATTGACGCCTCGCAGGGCGTCGAGGCTCAGACGCTCGCCAACGCCCAGCTCGCCATGAACAACCGCCTGGCGATTATCCCCGTCATTAACAAAATCGACCTGCCCGGCGCGGAAATTGAGGCCACCAAAGAACAGATCGAACACGCCCTGGCGCTGGACGTGAGCGAAGCTCTGCTCATCAGCGCCAAGCAGGGCACGGGAGTTGAGGAAGTCCTGGAAGCCGTCGTGGCGCGCGTGCCGCCGCCCCGAGGCACGCCGGACGCGCCGCTCCAGGCGCTGCTTTTCGATTCCTGGTTCGACAGCTATCGGGGTGTCGTGGTGCTGGCGCGCGTGGTCCAAGGCACGCTCAAGGTCGGAATGCGGATTCGCCTCTGGTCAAACAACGAGGTGTACACCGTCGAGGAACTTGGCGTGTTGACACCGAAACCCGTTCGTGTGGATGAACTCGCCGCGGGCGAGGTCGGCTTCATGATGGCCAACATCAAGCGCGTTCAGGACACGAAAATCGGCGACACGATCACGGACCACGACCGGCCCGCCTCCGAGCCGTTGCCCGGCTTCGAAGAAATCAAGCCCATGGTTTTCGCCGGGCTCTATCCCGTCGACGCCAGCGACTACGAGGTGCTGCGCGACGCGCTCGACAAGCTGCGGCTCAACGATTCCTCCTTCTTCTACGAACCGGAGAATTCGCTGGCGCTGGGCTTTGGTTTCCGCTGCGGCTTTCTCGGCCTGCTGCACATGGAGATCGTTCAGGAGCGCTTGGAGCGCGAGTTCAATCTCAATCTCATCACCACCGCGCCCGGCGTCCGCTTCCGCGTCACAACCAAAGCCGGCGATGTCCTGACCGTCGAAAGTCCGGCCAAATTCCCGGCGCCGAGCGAGATCGCGAAGATCGAGGAGCCCATCATCACCGCTTTGATCTTCACCCAGGACGAATACCTGGGGGGAATCCTGGCGCTGCTCGAAGAAAAGCGCGGCGTGCAGAAAGGCTTCGAGTACGTTTCTACCAAGCGAGTATTGCTGACCTACGAATTGCCGCTCAACGAAATCGTCCTCGACTTCTACGACCGCCTGAAATCCGTCTCGCGCGGCTACGCTTCGCTCGACTATCACTTTTCTGGTTACTGGGAGTCGGATTTGGTGAAGGTCGATCTGCTCATTGCTGGCGAACCCGTGGACGCGCTCTCCTTCATCTGCCACCGCGAGCACGCCTTCCCGCGCGGGCGCGTCCTCTGCGAAAAAATGCGCAAGCTGATTCCCCGCCAGATGTTCGAGGTCGCTATCCAGGCTTCGATCGGCTCCAAGATCATCGCGCGCGAAAACGTCCCGCCCATGCGCAAGAACGTTCTCGCCAAATGTTACGGCGGCGACATCACGCGCAAGCGCAAGCTCCTCGAAAAACAAAAAGAAGGCAAGCGGCGCATGAAGCGCGTCGGCCGCGTCGATATCCCCCAGGAAGCCTTTCTCGCCGTCCTCAAAGTCACCGAGTGATCCGCATGGTTCGGCCTGGAACCCGCGCTGCCGCTTGCGCGTTCTCTGCCTCTGAGCTAACATATAAGCCATGAATTTTGAAGATGGAATACGCCATCTTAGGAGCATGGGGCTGGCAGCGGTGATGCCAGACGGCAAGCTTCATCCCATAAGCCGCAAAATCCGCCATCCGCGCGGGTTCATCCCCGTCGTGGTCGTTAAGGACGGGGCCATGCCCAAGAAGCTCGGGGCCATGATCCGACGGACTCGCGCTGAATATAGGCAGGCGCTCTCGAAGCGAAATGCAGATTAGCCGGCCCATTCTCATCGCGAGTGAAATCTGGGACGAACTCGATTCCTACGACAAGAATCTCAAGAGCAAGTTCATTCGAGCGTTTCGCTTCATCAGCAAGGACCTGCAGCATCCCTCTCTTCACATTGAAGCCGTTAGGAGGGGGAACGAAATCCTCTACCGTGCGCGCGTCGACCTAAAGTATCGCATCCACTTTGAAATCGAGGCGAACCACTACCGCATCCTGGCCGTCGGGCCTCACCGTTTGCAGGGAATCGGATAAGGGCCTGAGCGACGCCCGCGTCGCTCGTTCCGTAATCGAACTGAGCATCAGAGGAGGTCCTTCGCTACCATTCCGCAACGTGCCCGGCTAGAATCTCCTCTGACGTTTTCCAATCGGAGCTGCGCATGGACCTCAAGACAGTCACCATCGAAAAACCTGCCGACATGAACTTCATCCTCGGCCAGTCGCACTTCATCAAGACCGTCGAAGACCTCTACGAGGCCATCGTGCAAACCGTGCCGAGCATGAAGTTTGG
>CAZTHM010000508.1:0-2462 GCA_964613505.1 uncultured Acidobacteriota bacterium
TGAGGGGGATAAAGAGCAATCGCTCGGGCTTTGGGGCGCGCGTCGAGATCGAAACAACGGAGGGAGTGCAGTATCAAGAGATCGGAAGCCAACCGTCGTATCTTTCCGGGAACGCCCTCGAGGCGCACTTCGGCCTGGGGAAGGAGAAGGGAGTACGCCGCGTCATCGTCCGATTCCCCAGCGGCACGGTGCGCGAATTGACGAGCGTTGCTGCAAACCAGATGATTCTCATTGAAGAGACGGCGCGATGAAGCGAACCCTCGCGGTCTTCGCCGGCCTCGGGCTGTTGGTGTTCGTCCTCATTACGCTGCTGCATCGCACTGAAGGAGATACCGCCGGCGACAAGGCCGGCGTCGAAGACGCCCAGCGCCGGCGCGTGCGGGAATTCTGGGCGACGTTCAACCGCGCCAGCACGCTCCGCACGCAGGGGAAATTCGGCGAGGCCGTTGAACTCTACCGCCGCACCGCCGCGCTCAACCCGCGCCACGAAGATTCCCTTTACTATCTCGGTACGAGCCTTCTGGAACTCGGCGAGTACTCGGAAGCAGCGGATGTCTTGCGCAAGCTGATCGCGCTGAATCCCGCCAGCAGCCGCGCGCACTCGCAGCTCGGGAACACACTCGCAACCCTCGCCCCAGGCGCTGCGCCCGACTTCGATGCGGCGCGCGAGGCGTTCTTGCGGAGCGTCGAAATCAACCGCGAAGAGGCCGGGCCTTTCCTGCGGCTGGGCTTGCTCGAGCTGAATTACGGCAAGTTCACGGACGCGCTCGAGCATTTCCGCATCGCCGCGGGTTTCGCTTCGCCCGAAGGGCTGTTTTGGGCGGGTTACACGTGCTATCTGCTGCGGCGCGACGACGACGCAGCGCGATTCTTCACCAAGGCGCTTGAGATTTACCTGCGCGAACGCAAGGTTGCGGCACGGGGTGTGCTCTCCGAAGGAGACGTACTACCCGCGCCGGGAAAGCCTCTGACGGCGCTCGAACGAAGCGGGCTGAAGTCCCTCTTGTTTCTCTACTGGACGGCGCAGCGGCGCGGCGGCTATCCCGCCTCTACGCCGAAGGAGGGCCGCATCCTGCCACTCGCGGCGGGTTCATCTCGCCAAGCTGGTGAAAGAGAGGCGCCGCTTCGATTCGTCTCCACCCCGGGCTCCGAGGGACGCGGCGCGTGGGGCGACTTTGACGCCGACGGAAAGCCCGACCTCATCATTGCGGGACGAGTCATGGCGCTTTACCGCAACGAGGACGGCCGGCTGGTTGATACGACGGCCGCGGCGGGGCTCAGTCGGGTGCGTGACGCTTGGGATGCCGTCTGGGTGGACTTTGAGGGCAACGGCACTCTGGATCTTTACGTAATTCGCTCTGGACACATCGGGGCGGGTCAGAACCAGTTCTTCGCGAATGACGGCCGTGGCAACTTCACTGACGTGACAGCGGCGGTTGGTCTGGCAGGAACACGGCCCACCTCACGCGCCTGCTTTGCTAACTTCGATGGCGACGGCCGACTCGACCTGGTCGAAGTCGGCGCGCGCACCGGCCAACACGCCTCGGTGCGCTTTTACCGCAATGTCGGAAACCAATACGTCGAACAAACTGCCTCGGGCCTTTCCGGGCGCGCCACGGCTGTGGATTGCGCCGTCGGCGATTTTAGCGGTGACGGCAAACTGGATTTGTTCGTCCTCTACTGGCAGTCGCCTGCTGTGCTCTACGCCAATCGCGGCAACGGCCGGTTCGAAGATGTGACGAAGACAGCAGGGCTCGCGGGTGTCGGCGGACACGGTTTCAGCGCGGTGTTCTTCGATTTCGACAACGACGGTCAGCCCGACCTGCTCGTCACCAGCCAGGCGCCGCTCGAGGAAGTCGCGAGGTCGATTCTTCAGCCCGAAGATCGATCCACTCACTACGCGCCTCGACTCTTTCGTAACGCTGGCGGAATATTCGAAGAAGTAACGGAAAATGTCGGATTGCACCACGCCTACGGCACCATGCAGGCTGTCGTTGCTGATTTTGATGGCGACGGGCGGCAGGATGTGCTCCTCGCCAATGGCGGAGTCGAAGCCGCGCGCCTGGAGCCGTCTGTCGTGCTTCGTAATATGAATGGAGAGAAGTTGGAAGAGTGGCTATTCCTGCCCTCCTTCGACCAGCCGGGCAATTTCCTAGGCGTTGCCCTCGCCCCTCATGGCCGTCGGGGCAGTTCAGTTTACTTTCAGACAAACCCGGTGGTCGCCTCACGCCTGCCGCTCAAGTGGCGAAACTGAAGTAGACACCAACAGTTCCAGGTGCCCGTAACCTCTGGCTTTTTGAAGAGATGGAAGAATGGTGCGGAAGGGGGGACTCGAACCCCCACGGTCTTGCGACCGTCAGCCCCTCAAGCTGGTGCGTCTGCCAATTCCGCCACTTCCGCAATAAGGCAGTTGTCAGTAGCCAGTTGCCAGTTCCCAGTCAGAGCCGACGGGCTGATTTTCT
>CAZTHM010000509.1:0-2461 GCA_964613505.1 uncultured Acidobacteriota bacterium
TCAACTACATCGACCAGCACGGCACTATCGAAGGCGCGCCGGGCCTGAAGCCCGAGCACCTGCCGGTCTTCGACTGCTCGCTCAAACCGGCCAACGGCCGCCGCTCCATCCATTACATGGGCCACGTGCGCATGATGGCCGCGGCGCAGCCGTTCCTCTCGGGGGCCATTTCAAAAACCGTTAATATGCCGGATGAGGCCACGGTCGAGGACGTCGCCAACGCCTACACCGAGGCCTGGCGGCTGGGCCTGAAGGCCATCGCCATCTACCGCGACGGCTCCAAGCGGACACAACCCTTGAATACATCCGACGCAAAACCCAAAGGACAGGGAACAGGGGACAGGGGACAGGGGTCAGGAAAAACCCAGGACTCGGCATCCAGCCCCCAGTCCCCAGCACCCAGCCCCTCTCAGCCGCCGCGGCCCTTCCGCCGCAAGCTGCCTGACGAGCGCCGCGCTATCACCCACAAATTTTCGGTGGGCGGGCACGAAGGCTACCTGACGGTCGGCCTCTATGACGACGGCCTGCCGGGCGAAATCTTCATCACCATGGCGAAAGAAGGCTCGACGGTCTCGGGCCTGATGGATTCCTTTGCCACGGCGATCTCGCTGGCGCTGCAGTATGGGGTGCCGCTCAAGGTGCTCTGCGACAAGTTCAGCCACTCGCGCTTCGAGCCCAGTGGCTTTACGCCCAACGCGGAAATCCGCTATGCCAAGTCGGTGATGGATTACATCTTCCGCTGGATGGCGCTCAAGTTCCTGCCCAAGGATGCGCAGCCGCAGGAAAACGCCAGCATCACCGCGCCTAACGGCACGGAAGTCGAAACCGCAGCGCAACTGGCTTCCCAGTTTAATCAGGCGGCGGGCGGGCACGCCACGGTCTATCCCAACGGCGCCGTCCAGCCCAGCTTGGCCGGGGTCGAACACGCCGATGACGCGCCGAGTTGCCCCGATTGCGGCGCCATCATGGTCCGCAACGGAAGCTGTTACCGCTGCATGAACTGCGGCTCGACTAGCGGTTGTTCGTAAAAAGGCTGTAGCGGCGGTCTATGATCGCCGGCCGAGCGAGGGAAGTGCATGACATGTGTCGTCAGCACATTGGCATCATAGCCACGATACTCGGTACGGTCCTACTGGCGTTCTCCGTTCAGACGAAGAGGCAGTACCAGGGTGAGTTGGCCAGGGCAGTGGACAATATGAAGCAGAATAATCCTAGCCTCTTGGAACCAACAGAAACGCATATTGTGCGGTGGCGCTTTTGGGCCGGATTGATTCTTATTGCATTGGGTTCCGCATTGTAGTGGTAGTTTCGCCGGGTGGCGCAGACATGACGCCCTTTGTCATGTCTGCGAAACTCAATCCGCGGTGAGAGTGAATTAGACGAATCGATCGAATCTGGCACCTGAACACGCGACGCGCCAGCTTGATCAGGGAGCAGAAAGAGCTGAAGACTCAGACAACCTCGAATCTGGAGCGCTTGAAAATGCGGCGGGCCGCTTTCACCTTGGGGCGGCCCGTTGCGTTTCGAGGAGGGGAACGATGAACGTGCCTGAAGCACTGTACGCCATTGCCGGGACGGGCGAGGGCTGTTGCTGGTATTGCGATCGCCATATGCCCGTCGCCGAAGAGGCCATCCGCGATGGCTGGGATGTGCAGCGCCTGAACGGCGAACGGGTCGCCAGCATCATCCTCGTCTGCCCGATGTGCCAGCAGGAAAAGGCCGAACTGGGCGAGGAAGGATTCTTGCGCAACCTCTCGCTGCGCGTCTGCAACTCGACGTGCTGATCCGACCCTCACCCCCGGCCCCTCTCCCCGAGGGCGAGGGGAGACGGAGGGAAATTGGAATTTGACCCTCTCCCTGCGGGAGAGGGTGTCCCGATGCAATCGGGACGGGTGAGGGCCAATAAACCAACGTAGTCAGAGTTCAGGCGGCGGCCATGGACGAAAAGAAAATCAGAAACTTCTTCAAGCACCAATTGCGCGTGATTCTGGAACAGGGCGCCACCGATCCCGAAGGGTTCCGTTCGTATTTCGCCGAGCACGAGCCGAAAGACGAAGAGATCCTCGGCCTGCTCGCCGTTTCCACCATGATGAGCGGCGAATTCCAGGTCGGCGACAGCTTCCCCACCCCGCTCGAAGCCCTCGCCTCACTTTCTCCCCGCAGCCGGAGGATTCTCTGCGACGAGTTCCGCAAGGAACTGAAGCATTGTTTGAGTGAACTGGCGGCAGCTTGAGAAGAACGAGAGTAGGAAGTAGGAAGTGGGGGTAAAGATAAAGGCCGGCAGTTTCCAGGCAGGAAACCCAGACCAAGAATCGCAAGCCTTCTCACCAAAAACCGTAGTCGATTGAAGTTCCTTTTTTTCTCTTTTCTTTGTTCCCGCGTTCTTGCCCCTACTTCCCACTTCCTATTTCCTACTTCCGCTCTCCCCCCTTGCCGGTGTTACAATTCTGTTTCGCACACC
>CAZTHM010000510.1:0-282 GCA_964613505.1 uncultured Acidobacteriota bacterium
CTGTATCAGATTGAGTCGGGCATCGTCGCGGGATTCTTCCGCAAGGCGCGCGAGCATCACCCGCTCGAATACGTGCCGTTCGCGCCCGAGCTCGTCGGGCAGAAGGCGGTGGGAATTGTGCTGGGGAAAAACAGCGGCCTGCCCTCCATGCAGGAGTGGTGCGAGAAGCTGAAGGTCAATGCCAGCGAAGAGCAGATGATGGAGATGCTGCGCCTGACCAAAGAAAAATCGTTCGAGAAGAAAGACCTGCTGACCGAGGATGAATTCAAGTTCATCGTGGAT
>CAZTHM010000510.1:346-2443 GCA_964613505.1 uncultured Acidobacteriota bacterium
GCGGCGGTCTATGACCGCCGGGGCGGCGCAGACGCCGCGTTCTGTGCGATGCCTGCGATTAGCCGAGAAGAGGATTTCCATTTGATTCAAAACCTCACTGAGCTTGTCGAGCGCGCGAAGCAGCTTGGGCCGGCGCGCATCGCCGTGGTTGAGGCGCACGATCCCGACGTGCTCGAAAGCCTGGCGCAGGCCGAACCCCTGGGGCTGGCGAAATCCATCCTGGTGGGCACGCCCGCAAAGATTGAAGCGGCGGCGAAGAAGGTCGGCTATCCGCTGCGACGCGAGACCCTCATCGAGACAACGGGCGAGGACGCCTCGATCCGCCAATCCATCGACCTCGTGCGCGAGGGCAAGGCGGACCTGCTGATGAAGGGCAAGGTCACCACTGCGACCCTCATCCGCGGCATCCTCGACAAGGAACGCGGCCTGCGCACGGGCCGCCCGCTGAGCCAGGTGATTGCCTTTCAGGTGCCGCACATCCCGCGCCTGATGCTCATGAGCGACGGCGCTATCAACATCGCGCCCACGCTCGAGCAGAAAGCCGGCATCACGCGCAACGCCATTATGGTCGCGCACGCCCTGGGCATCGCCGAGCCGAAGGTGGTGCTGCTCACGGCGCTGGAATTCGTCAATCCCGACATGCCCTCGACCGTCGACGCCGCGGCGCTGGTGCAAATGAACCGCCGCGGGCAGATTACCGGAGCGTATCTCGAAGGCCCGCTCGCCCTGGACGTGCCCCTCAGCCGCTTCGCCGCCGAGCGCAAGAACCTCCAGGGTCCGGTTGTGGAGGCCACGGATATATTCATTTCTCCTAACATCGAGGCAGGCAATATCCTCTATCGCGCGATTCTCTATTTCGCGCGCGGCGAGTCGGGTGGGATTGTTGTGGGCGCGAAGGTTCCGCTCGTTCTGCTTTCGCGTGCCGAGACGCCGGAAACGAAGATACGTTCGATCGCCCTGGCGCTCGTCGTGCAGCATTACGAGCGCCCAAAATCCGAGCCGCAGATCCCTTCGGTTTAACCTCGTATGCATCTGGGTAATCTGCGTAATCTGCGGATTCCTGAAAGAGAACAATCGTGAGAGTGCTCGTGCCCAACCTCGGCTCGACGTCGCTCAAATACCAACTGCTGGATATGGAAGGCGAGCTCGTGCTCGGGCGCGGCAAGATTGAGCGCATCGGCAGCGCGCAGGCGAGCGTCACCACTTGGGACGGGGCAGACAAGACCGAGCAGACCACCGCCGCGATTCCCGACCATCGCGCCGCGATTGCCTTGCTCGTCGAACAACTGCGCAGCGGCGCGCACCCGGCGGGAATTGACGCCGTGGGTTTTAAGGCTGTGCACGGCGGGCCCCGTTACCGGGGCAGTTTCTTGATTGATGACGCACTGCTCGAGGCCATGCAGGAGTTCGTCTCCGTCGCACCCATTCACAATCCGGTCTATATCCAGGCCATGAATATCTTCCGTGAGGTCCTGCCCGGCGTGCCCATGGTGGCGGTGTTCGAGCCGGGCTTTCACGTCACGATCCCAGACCGCGCCGCGGTTTACGGCGTCCCCTACGAATGGACCGAAAAATACGGAATCCGCCGCTACGGTTTCCACGGTTCGTCGCATCGCTCCATTTCGCAGCGCGTGCCGCTGATGCTGGAGAGGCCCGCCGCGGGCCTGCGGCTGGTCTCCTGCCACCTCGGGGGGAGTTCTTCGATCTGCGCGATACGCGACGGGAAATCGGTAGATTCGAGCTTCGGCTTCTCCGCGCAGTCGGGCCTGGAGCACGCGTCGCGCTCCGGAGAGCTCGACCCGTTCGCGGTCCTCTACGTGATGGAGAAGGAAAAACTGACCGCCTCCGAGGTCAGCGAAATCCTCTGCCGGAAGAGCGGACTGCTCGGCATCTCGGGCGTCAGCAGCGACCTGCGCGATATCGAGGAGGAAGCGGCGAAGGGTAACAAGCGCGCCGCGCTGGCCGTTGAGATTCTCGTCTACGAAGTGAAGAAGTACATCGGCGCCTTCGCGGCGGCGATGGGCGGGCTGGACGTGGTGGCGTTTGCGGGCGGGATCGGCGAGAATTCCTGGCGCGTGCGCGAAGCCGTGTGTAGGG
>CAZTHM010000511.1:0-2440 GCA_964613505.1 uncultured Acidobacteriota bacterium
AGCGCTGCCACATGCTCTATCGCCCCGCCCCCGGCGATGATTCGAGCGCCGGCCTCAAGTTCGAGAAGCGAGTGGTGAACATCCTGGGCGACACGGTCCTCCGCGGCCAGTAGCAGGCCGCGATTCCTCTCTAGTTCCGTCCATGCATGCCTTGCTCCATGGGCCTGACCAGCGACCTCATTTACGATTGGAATAGCCAGGATGGGCCGCAACTGGAAACGCGCGGCCGTCCGAGGCTCGACGACGAGACCTTGCGCGACGGCCTGCAATCGCCCTCCGTTCTTGACCCTCCCATCGAAAAGAAAATCCAGATTCTTCACCTGATGGAAGCGCTGGGCATCGATGCGGTTGACCTGGGCCTGCCCGGCGCCGGGCCGCGTGCCCAAGCTGACGTGCTCCGTCTGGCGCGGGAGATTGCGGCTGCGAAGCTGCGCATCCGGCCGAATTGCGCCGCGCGCACGGTCGAATCCGACATTCGGCCGATTGCAGACGTGGTTCAGGCAACCGGCATCGAGATTGAGGTTGCGGCATTCATCGGCTCAAGCCCCATCCGCCAGTATGCCGAGGACTGGACGCTCGACTTCCTGCTTCGCACCACGGAGCACGCCGTGAAGCTGGCTCGCAGTTTCGGCCTGCCCGTCATGTTTGTTACCGAAGACACGACGCGCGCCCGGCCGGAAGTTGTCAAGAAGCTCTACACCACCGCCATCGAATGCGGTGCGAGCGCCATAGTCGTTTGCGATACAGTCGGGCACGTCACGCCGCGCGGTGTCCGTGCCCTGCTGCGCTTTGTCCGCGAAGAAGTGGTAAAGCCGACGGGCGAGAACATCCGTGTAGACTGGCACGGACACTCAGACCGCGGCCTGGCGGTGGCGAATTCGCTGGCCGCATTCGAGGCGGGCGCCGACCAGGTGCACGCGACGGCGCTGGGCGTCGGCGAGCGCGTCGGCAACACCCCGATGGATCAAATGCTGGTAAACCTGAAATTGATGGGCGCCATCGATCGCGACCTGCGCAAGCTCAGGGAGTATTGCACGGCCGTCTCGGAGGCGGTGGGTGTTGCAATCCCGCCCAACTATCCCGTGGTCGGAGAGGACGCTTTTCGAACCGCCACCGGCGTGCATGCGGCCGCCGTCATCAAGGCCTACCGAAAGGACGACGTCGAGCTGGCCAACCAGGTCTACTCCGGTGTCCCATCGCACTGGTTCGGGATCGAGCAGAAGATCGAAATCGGCCCCCTGAGCGGAAAATCCAATGTCATTTTCTGGCTGGAAAAACGCGGCATCACCGCCAGCGCTGAGTTGGTGGAAAAAATCTTCGCGTGCGCCAAGCGGTCTGACCGCTTGTTGAGCGAGACGGAGCTTCTAGCTCTTGCATCCACTCCTTTGGGCTCCGAATGATCAGGGTTAAAATCATCACAGTCTATGTGCCGGATGTGGCGGAGTGGCGTGACTCGAGAGTTAGGAGGCGGACGTGAAGTGTGAAGTGTGCGGAACCGGGGAACGGGAAGATAAGTTGATCCGATACAGCCTTTCGATTCGAGAAAGGTTTGTCGTGGTCGAGCACGTGCCGGCGATGGTCTGTAATCGGTGTGGTGAAACCACTCTGACTCCGGAAATTGTCGAGCGGCTCCAAAGGACAATTTCGACGACTCGCACTCCAGATCGCACGATCGAAACGCCGGTTTATGATTTCGCATAGGCAAGTTCACGGCTTCATAATCCCCGCCCGACAGCCTGGCGGGCTGCTGAAGGACGCGAAGCACTGACAATCTGCTATTAAAACAGCCGATACCGCTCCGCCCCAATCTCAAGCCAGTCCCTCATCACGGCGGCACAGTTCAAAATTGACAAATCGGTGCCCTTCCCAGAACAATAGACTCTCGAAGTCCGCCACCCGAGCGAATCTTCAAGTACAAGAGTCGCATCGAAGTGTGGAGTTGGCGGTCACGCGCTGCCAGCTTGCCGGCATTCTACTAACGTGAGCACACGCGCCAAAGCCGAAACCCTGCTGGTTTTCGTTGCCATGATCTGGGGCTCGACGTTCGTCGTCGTGAAGGGAGCGTTGCACGACGCCGCGCCGCTGCCTTTCATCGCCGTGCGCTTCACGCTGGCGGGAGTCTTGCTCTTCCTGCTGGTGAGTCGCGGGCGGGTCGAGCGCCGGGCACTGCTGCCCGGAGCCATTCTGGGGGTATTTCTCTTTGCCGGGTACGTGCTGCAAACCACCGGGCTGGTTTACACCACGCCCTCGAAATCGGCATTTATCACTGCCTCGTCGGTGATTCTGGTACCGGTCATTCAGGTGCTGCACGGATTCCGCCTGCGGTTGGCTGCCGTCGTCGGTGCGCTTTGCGGATTAGCCGGAATCTACTTTCTGGTGCTTCCCTCGGGGCTCGCCGCAGTCAATCGCGGGGACGTCCTGACACTCTTCGCTGCCATCG
>CAZTHM010000512.1:0-252 GCA_964613505.1 uncultured Acidobacteriota bacterium
GTGTCTTCCGGGCCGCGGTTGACCGCAGCGCGCTTGCCCTTCACCAGGGCCATCAGGCCATAAGTCTTTGTCGCGATCGGCTCGAATACGCGCCTGATCTGCCCGCCGCATTCAGCTTCGCCGCCCATCGGGCATTCCGGACGCGCCAGGCCGCCATCCTTGCGGATGCGCCAGAAATGCATACCCAGAATGATGATCAGCACGGCTGGCAGAATAAATACGTGCAAAACGTAAAAGCGAATGAGCGAGTCT
>CAZTHM010000512.1:262-2428 GCA_964613505.1 uncultured Acidobacteriota bacterium
CCCCGGGTCAAACCAAGGAGTGATGTGCAGCGCGTCGGTCAGCTCGCGCGGCGAGTTGGCGATGTTTGCACCGATGGTGGTGGCCCAGTAGGCGAGTTGGTCGAAGGGCAAGAGATACCCGGTGAAGCTCAGCGCCAGCGTCAGCACCAGCAGCGCCAGCCCGATGAGCCAATTAAACTCGCGCTTCTGATAGCTCCGCGTGAAGAAGACCCGCGCCATATGGGCGAACACGGCGAGCACCATGACGTGTGCAGCCCAACGGTGGATGTTCCGGATGAAGCGTCCGGTGGCCACGACGAAATGGATGTCTTTGATCGAGTCATAAGCGAGCGTAGTAGAAGGCTTGTAGTAGACCATCAGCAGAACGCCCGTGAAGCAAAGGATGAAAAAGCTGGCGCTGGATATCAGGCCGAGGCCGAGTGTCAGCGAGGGATGCAGCGTTCGCCGGCGGACGCGCACGCTGTGGATGTGCAGGAAGAGGTTGTGAAACGTCGCCTGGGACTCCTCACGCGCGCTCGCCGGCAGGTGGCCCACGGGAAACCAGGCGTTTTTCAGGTTCCGCGGCAGCGCCCACAGGTTCTCCAGAAATTCGCGAGTCGCCGAAGCGCCCGGCGCAGGTGTTGTTGTGCTGGCCATTGCTCCCCTCCGGAATTTCCGCCGGGCGATGTTGCTCCGGCTCTATTTCTCCTCGTCCCATGCCGCGCAGCGGAATCAACCTGCTGTCACAGCAGGCCCGCAGCCTGATCCGGTGGTCTGATCGATCGTCCTACACCAGGAATCGCGTGCCGGCAGGAATCTCGCTATCCGCGTAAACAACGAGCTGCCCATCGGCCACACGGCCCACTTCAAGCCACGGCAGCCCTCGCGGTGCCGGGCCAGAGTTCACCGCGCCGCGTGCGTCAAATCGTGAGCCGTGGCACGGGCACTGGAACCCCTGGCCCTGGCGAGCCGTCGTGCACCCGAGGTGTGTGCAAATTGTGGAAATTGCATACACGCCCTGCGCATCGTGAAAGACAATGAAATTCTCTTTCACAAACGGTGTCTCGCTGCCGACGGGAAGCTGATCGGGCAAGCCGACTTTGAATCGCAGCGAAGGCCCGGGCAGCACCGTTGGCTTGGGCAATCGCAAGACGCCGGCGAGTGCCGTGCTCAGCGCCGCGAAAAAGCTGCCGAGTGACGTCAGAGCTAGGAAGCTCCGGCGAGTGACTTTTTGGACTCCGAAACGGGACATGCATTCCACCCCCTGGAAAACTCAAACCGTTCCATCGTGATGGCATTCGTCGGGCAGCGCTCGGCACACAGCCCGCAGCGAATGCAGCGCTCTTCGTCCTTGATGATCGCCGAGCATTCGGTCCAAGCCGCTTCTGCGTCGCCGAGAGTCGCGTTGACGGCGGCGGTCAATTCCGCCGTGTGTGCAAGCCGGTCGAGAGAAACTAATTTCAGGCACACCATCGGGCACACGTCTGCGCAACCGCCGCACAGAATGCACCGCTCGCCATCGAAGATCGTATTGACGCCACAGTCGTAACACCTTCCCGCCTCCGCGCGCGCCTGCGTTTCCGTGTAACCCTTCTCCACCAGCGCTTTTGGATCGAGCAGGCGCTCCTGCGGGCTGCGTGTTGGGATTTGCTCGCGCTCCCGCTTCTCATAGTTCTTCTCGCGCTCGTAGCCTTCTATGGGAAAGTGAAACTGGACTTCCCCGGGCGTAATCTCGTAGCCGCGCAGGTATTTAAAGACCGAGCGCGCGGCCTGCTTGCCGCTCGCGATCGCGTGGATCATCAGTTTCGGACCATAGGCGATATCGCCGGCCACGAAGACGCCCGGCGCCGAGGTCGCGCACGTGGCCGGGTCGTTGACAATGTGCTGCGCTCCGCGCATCTCGATCCCGTCGCGCTGCGCATCGAGGAAGGAGAGGTCGGCCGACTGGCCCACACTCAGCAGCACCGTGTCGCCTTCCAGCTCAAGCGTTTCGTTTTCATCAAATTTCGGGGCAAACTTCCTATTCTCGTCATAGACATTCGTGCACCGGATCAACCGCACACCGCGTACAAACTTTTGACCATTCGTTTTGCGGAAAAGAATTTCCTTGGGTCCCCAGCTATTGTGGCGCGCCACGCCTTCTTCGGCGCCCTCGAGGATTTCCACACTGTCCGCGGGCATTTCGAC
>CAZTHM010000513.1:0-2380 GCA_964613505.1 uncultured Acidobacteriota bacterium
AGTCCGGGTCGCCGAAGGTAATGTGCTGCGCTCCGGCCGCGACCTGTCGGCGAATGTCCTCGAGGACAACCTCGCGCGCCACGATGCGGAATTGCCCGCCATAGACGGGCACGATCGGGCAGTGACGGCAGAGGTGCTTGCACCCCCGGCTGGCTTCCGTATAGCCGACGATGCGCCGCTCGCCGTTCGGCAGGATCAGGCGCGCGTAACGGCGGAGCGGCGGAAGGCCCGCACGCTCCGGCACGAGGAAGGTCTGCCGGCCGAGCGAAATGACCGGCTCAGGCTGAGGGTCAACGCGCCGCCCGCTGCGGACTCGCTCCACCGCGCCCCGCAGGCCTTCCTCGAACTCGCCGCCCAGGACCGTGTCCGCGCCGAGCTTCCGCAGAAAGCCTTCGTTGACGGGGGCGTAGAGGCCGTAGAAGCACAGGTGCGCGCGCGGGTTCAGCCTGCGCACGGCGGGCAGGACGTCCGCGGCCAGACGCGTGGCGGTATGCATGGGGACGTAAAACCCGATGAAATCCGCCGCGCGCACGGGCGCCTCGCCCAGCGCCTGGCGCGACAGGTCGAGACACGTCACCGATACCCCGGCTCCCCGCAGCCACGCCGCGGGCGACGCCAAGCCGAATGGCTGGCGCCCCAATTCGTACGTCGAGATCAGGACGGCGTTGAAGGTCTGTTCCACGCGATCGCTCCTCGTGAGCTCACTCCGCAGGACTGATTGCATCAAACCAACCGAAATCAGCAAGGTCGAGGACGCGGCCTACAGGGGCAAGTAGGGCTCAAAGTCTTCGAGGATGGCGCGGGCTACGGTGATGGGTTTCGGGTCCTGGCTACCGCCTCGACGGTTGAATTCAGCCTGGACCTCCGCCCAGCGGTCGTGAATCGACGTCTGGATCTGGACCAGTTGCGAGTCCTCGATTTCTTCGCCAGGTTTGAAGTTGAGCTCGCAGGCGAAAAGTCGATCGGGCTTCAGGGGGTGGTAGAGTGGGATCCCATATTTCCGGCAGACAAGGGGACGGTGAGTGTAAATTTGACAGGCGCCGTCCTCCAGCGCCGGACACGCCAGGCGCATCCCTGGGGGCGGTAATGTCCCCCACGCGTCTGGCACGGCATTGTCAGCCAGAAGCCGCTCTCGCTCCCGGTGGTACCGCCGGGCGCGCTCTTCGAGCCTGCGACGCGCGTCAGGCGCCAGGCCTTTTATGCCATTCGAAATGTACGCCGCCTCAAGTTCGGTAATCCGGAACAGATGATGGCAGCAGTCGGTGCAACCGAGCCGACACTGGATCTTGGAACCGTAATGGGCTTTCTGGCGCGCGAACTCAGCTTCCCATTCGGTGGCCGTGGTTCGCAGCACGGCGCAGTCAGACATAACAGGCACGGGGGTGTTTTACCTCATTTTTTCGCTAGGTTCTCGTATCGATCTTCCGGAGCACTCTCCCGGGTTGTGGGAAGGCCCCGGGGGGCCCAGCCGGGAAAAGTCAGTCGTCCCATCTCATCGGTCTCGCCGCCAAATCCCCCGCGCATATCGAGGACATGGGTAAACCCAGCCCTCAACAGAAGCTCCGCCGCTTTTAGCGAACGGCCGCCTTTCTGGCAACCGGTAATGCACTTGGAGTCCGTGCCAAAATTCGCTTCCACAGTCTCCAGAAATCGAGGATTCAACTGCATGCGGCCGTAAGGGTCGGGTTCAACCACGGGAATGTTCTTGGCCCCCACGACGTGCCCTGCTTCAAACTCGGCGACGGTTCGCACGTCCAGATAGGTGTAGCCCGCGTTTGAATCGAGAAGCTCCTTGGCTTCCTCCGGGGTAATCCGTTTAATCTCCATGGTCGCCTCCTACCTGCAGCGATTCAGAAGGCCTATCAAATCTCAACTTCTACGTTGTTTCCTGTGACTCGGACCGGAAAGCTCTTCACCCCCTGCGGAGCGGGTGGGCTGAGAACGGCGCCGGTCTTAATGTTATAGCGGGCGCCGTGCCACGGGCACGTCACCACTTCGTCCGCCACCAGGCCCGCTGACAAGGGCCCGCCGCGATGCGTACAGGTATCTCCGATTGCGTAGTAAGCGCCACCCAAATTGAATATGGCGATCTTTTGCCCCTCAGCCTCAACGAGCTTTCCCGCCTCGAAGCCCTCAAAGTCTGCTTTGGTTCCGACCTTCACAAATTGAGCCATAGGAGTCTCCTTTTCCGTGCAATCGGGTACGCTCTCGGGTGGCCGCGGATTAGCTCTCCGGGCCACGTCCGAAAGGCAAATTCTCCCCTTGGACTACTTCCCTGACAACCAAAAGTCCAGTTCGGTTGTCGTGCGGAGAAATATAGGCTCGCCCGGTGGGTCGCGACCTATCCAGCCGCTGGCTTGAAATAGTCAGCATTGATTTG
>CAZTHM010000514.1:0-2356 GCA_964613505.1 uncultured Acidobacteriota bacterium
GTGAGCCTTTCCGACGGCCAGGTTCATGCGGAAGGTATACGTGCGCGGTTCCATCTCCGTGAGCGGCTTGCCAGGCGGGTGAGCTTGCTTCCGGTAGCCCCGCCCGTCGAGATAGTCGCCGATCAGGGCGAGTTGCCGTTGCTCCTGAGCGTTGCGGACGATCGGGTTCGCCACTGCGCTGCACAGCCGATCGGCGACGATCGTTGAGGCCCGGTCGCGCTCGTGGTCGGTCGGGGCCGTCCGGTTGTCGAGCCATGGAAAGATGTCCCGGTCCAAAAGCCGCGAGAGAATGCCGCAGAGCTTGGTCAATTCTGCGTCAAGATCGGCGGCCCGCATCTTAACCGGCAGCTTGTCTTTCTCCATCCGGCCAACGAGGTTCTTGCTCGCCTCGGCTAAGCCGATCAGCCGGTCGACCGCGAGCGGTGGGGCCGTGCACATGCGGAGCGTGGGGAGCGCACCCGGGTTGGCCTTCAGCGTAGCTGCGTTCAGGCTGCGCAGGTCGTTGGTTGCCACGAGCGCCGCCTTGACGTGTTCGGTGGTCTTCACCCGCGTGGAACGGAACGCGTCGGGCGCGAAGCGCATGAACCACTGGTTGAACTGGTCAACGGAGGCCGCGATGTCAGCCTTCCAGAGATGCGGTTTGTCCGCGTTGATCCGTTTCGGCTTCATTAGACCTTTGCCCTCATCGCTGCGACGTTCCCGAATGTTGCGGCGAATGCACTTGGGTGCCGAACGCCTTGCGCATCAGCCGCGCCGAGAACGCGTTTTTCGCGGGCCGGCGAGTGTGCTCTGTGGCGTTACCGGCCTGCAGCTCGCGTTCTATCTGTCGGCGGTATGTGTCAACCGAGCTGGTAGCCACGAGTCTAATGCACCCCGGAATCGGACATGCAGAGAGTTAGCACAGTCACGATGGGACGGCAAGAGTTTCCTACGCGGCTAAGAGACATCGCCGACGTCGCCCAAGGCGTGCCGCGAACTAGGTCGATTACTCCAGCGTCGAATAACTACGGCAAGAAGTAAGTTTGAGGAACTGGCGCAACAACGCGCCGGCAGCGACAAACTACGCGAGCAAGTCATCGATCTTCTCTACCGCTGGTTCATCCACGGCCCCCCGTCCGAAAGTGAATCTCACGCCGCAGACTGAAGCGGGTTGAATGCCTCCGGGCGTGGGTCATTTCTGAGCATGGGGTTTTTCTTCTTTCGGGTTTTCGACGATGGCGGGCCGGAGTTGTTCAATCAGGGCGAGGAAGTCGTGCTGTTCCGGCGCGGCAATCTTGAATTTCTCCAGCGACGTTTTGAATTTGTTCATCATCGAGTCCCACTCCGCATTGGTGATCTTAAGCCCCGCGTGCGTGGTTCGCATATCGCGGCCGATGTAAGTGCACGGGCCACCGGCCATCGAGCAGATCTGGTCGATCACCAACTGGCGCGCGCGCGTGGCGGAATCGCGGCTGCGGCCTCCGGCGAACCGCGCGAAGTCTGGAGCGCTCCGAATCTGCGCCAGAAAATCGTCAACGATTCCGGCGATCACGTCGTAGCCGCCCAGGCGCTGGTAGAGGGTCTTGACAGCCGGCTTGTCCGGCTTTTCCTGCGCAGCGCTGCGCCCGGCGGGAATTACGATCGCCGTCGTGAGCGCTGCCAGAAACCACGCCACTCTCATCGGCGACACCCGCCGCCGTCCGTCCGTCTTCAGTTCGCAATGCACGCTCGATCTCCTTTCGCGCCTCCGGCGCTTGGGTGGATAAAATACGCCACGTTGCCCGGCAGGCTTTCTGAGGATGCCATGAATGAAGAAGTTGCCCTATGTTCGTAACGGAAACATCAATACTAACACCCTGCCGCGCCAAGTCAAGCATGAGGTGGGAGTGCTGCGCGCGTGCGCGAAGCAGGGGAGAGTGTGCGGCTCCATGGGAGAATGGCGCGTCATTTCAGTCGCGGGGCGAGTTTCTGGATGTAGTCGTCGAAGACTTTCTGATTATTGTCGGGGCTGACGGTCGAGACATTGGGCGAAACGAAGGCGCGGAACTTGACGCCGCGCTCGTGGAGGCGCGCCGCCGTCTCCGCCACCAGCGCCATCGAGATGGCGATGACCGCGAGCGTTGAGCTGGCCGCGACCGGCCCGCCCTCGATTTCCACCAGACTGTCCTGGGGCGGACAGCAGTTGTCAATCGCGACGTCGCCAACGTCCGCGAGCTTCTTGCCGCTGGAATGCGTGGCGCGTGAAATCCTGGCATTGTCGAGCGACGTCACAACGACCACCTTCAACCCCAGCGACTTCGCGTGCAGCGCCACCTCAATGCCCGCGGCGTTCATGCCGCCGTGGGAATAGACCACCATCGTGTCAACGGGCTCAAAT
>CAZTHM010000515.1:0-2354 GCA_964613505.1 uncultured Acidobacteriota bacterium
CCGCGAGATTCGTGAGGGCCGCGGCATCGATGGCAAGAACTACCTGCACCTTGACCTCACTCATCTCTCTGCCGAAGTACACGACAAGAAACTCCCCGACGTCACCGACTTCGTGCGCACCTATATGGGGCTCGAGCCGAAGAAGGTGCCAGTGCCCGTGCAGCCTACGGCGCACTACGCGATGGGGGGAATTCCCACCGATACCGACGGCCGCGTTATCCGCGACGAGGCGAACACGCCGCTGGGCGGCTACTACGCGGCCGGCGAATGCGCCTGTGTCTCTGTGCACGGAGCCAATCGCCTCGGGACGAACTCGCTCGTCGATATTCTGGTGTACGGCCGGCGCGGAGCGCGGCACGCCGCCAAGTACGTGAAGGAAAACGATTGGGGGCCGATGCCTGAGAAACCGGAGGAACGAGCGCGGGCGCAGATTTCCCGCCTGATGGCGGCGAGCGGCAAAGACCGCGCCGCGCAGATTCGCGACGGCCTGCAGGACGAGATGATGGACAAAGCCTCGGTCTTCCGCGACGCCAAATCGCTCGGCACGCTGAAGGTGAAGCTGGGCGAACTCCGGCAGCGATTTGGTCAGGTCAAAGTCGAAGACCGCGGCGCGAAATACAACACGGAATTGCTGGAGACGGTGGAGCTAGAGAATCTGCTCGACCTCGCGGAAGTCTTGGTCGAGAGCGCGCTCGGCCGCCAGGAGAGCCGGGGCGCTCACTCGCGCGAGGATTTTCCCAAGCGCGATGACATCAACTGGCTGAAACACTCGCTGGCGTATAAAACCGAGAAGGGAATTCAGTTCAAGTTCAAGCCGGTGACGATTACGAAGTTTCAGCCGATGGAGCGGAAGTATTGATTCATCGGATCATTGCTTCATTGATTCATTTTCTTCCGGCCCCGGAGTCACGTGAAGTCGTAGCCTTTCAATGAATCAATGGACCGATGGAAAAATGGTTCAATCTGCGTGAGGCGGACAAATGAAGGTCACTCTCAAGATCAAACGCTTTAATCCCGAAAAGGACACCGAGCCTTACTGGGGCGAGTATCCGGTGGAGGCCGAGCCGACCGACCGTCTGCTCGACGCGCTCAACTACGTCAAATGGTACCTTGACGGCACGCTCACCTACCGGCGCTCCTGCGCGCACGGCATCTGCGGCTCGGACGCGATGCTCATCAACGGCGCGAACACGCTGGCCTGCAAAGTGCTGCTCCAGAATCTTGGCAGTAAGATCACCATCGAGCCCATGCGCGGGTTCAAGGTCATCAAGGACCTGCTCGTGGATATGGAAGCTTTCTTCGAGAAATTCCGCAAGGTCCAGCCCTACCTCATCACCCACACGCCGGAGCCGGAGAAAGAGCGGCTGCAATCGATCGACGACCGCGAGGTTTTTGAGGATACGACGAAGTGCATTCTCTGTGGCGCGTGCACCACGTCCTGCCCGTCGTTCTGGGCAAACGAGGATTACGTGGGCCCCGCCGCCATCGTCAACGCCCACCGCTTCATCTTCGACAGCCGCGACGAAGGCCGCGAGGAGCGTCTGGACATCCTCGGCGCTGCCGACGGCGTCTGGCGCTGCCGCACCATCTTCAACTGCGTCGAAGCCTGCCCGCGCGAAATCAACATCACCCGCGCCATCGGGGAAGTCAAAAAGGCATTACTGTTCCGCAGGTTTTAGCGTGCCCCTTCCCGCCTGCGGGCGGAGGCCGGCCATGCCTTGACATACCGGCGCGGGGCAGGTACCATTGGTACATGACGGCGCTCCGAATCAAGCGAGTCCGGAAACAACTGGGACTGAGTCAGGTTGAATTTGCCCGCCGCCTGGGCGTGGCGCGCGTCACCGTAACGCGCTGGGAGAACGGCAGCCGCAAGCCTTCTTCCATAGCGGCCCGCGCCATTCGCTCCACTTTCACTCCTCAGGAGGCGCGGGCGTGGCACAGTATCAGCCAGGCTGCGCTCAATGAAATCTGGGACAATCCGGAAGATGCCATCTATGACGACTGGCGGGCGCACTACGGGACCCAAGCGCGGTGATATTGTTCTCGTTCCCTTTCCATTCGCAGAGCTGACGGCAGCGAAGGCTCGCCCTGCCGTCGTGGTGAGCGGAGATCGGTACGCCAGAACTGAGAGGAAGATCGTCGTCGCGGCGATTACGAGCAACGTTCAGGCACGCACCGGCCCGATGGATTTCCGTCTCACTGAATGGAAGAAGTCCGGACTTCTCAAGCCATCCGTCATTACTTGCTGGTTAGCCACCCTCTCGCCTGCCCTCGTCATGATGCGGATCGGGGCACTGTCCGACGCCGACTTGCAGGCGGTGGCGGGAAGGCTCCGCATGGCTCTGGATCTCTAA
>CAZTHM010000516.1:0-2349 GCA_964613505.1 uncultured Acidobacteriota bacterium
CTCGCGCTGGAACATCCAGGGGATGAAGGCGGTGAAGCCTCCCGTTTCTTCCTGCAACCGGCGGACGTGCTCGAAGTGGTTGACGCGGTGCTGAAGCGTTTCGCCACAGCCGAACATCATCGTCGCCGTCGTACGCAAGCCGAGCTGATGCGCCGTCCGGTGAACAGCAAGCCACTCATCCGTAGTGCACTTCAAGCGCGCGATGCGCTGGCGAACTTCATCATCGAGGATCTCCGCCCCGCCGCCCGGAATGGAATCCAGGCCCGAATCCATCAGCCGAGCGATGGTGTCGCGAAGCGTCAGACATGAAACTTCCGCGATGTTCAAAACTTCCGGCGCTGAAAAGCAGTGCAGGTGGAGACGGGGATACCGCTGCTTGATGCTCGAGAGCAGGTGCTCGTAATAGTCAATCTTGAGGTCGGGATGCAGTCCGCCCTGCATGAGGACGCCGGTGCCGCCGAGGGCGAGCGTCTCATCGATCTTCTTGTAGATGGACTCGAGCGGCTGGATGTAACCTTCCGGCGATCCCACCGGCCGATAGAAGGCGCAGAAGGAACAGTACTCCGTACAGAAGTTCGTGTAGTTGATGTTGCGGTCCACGATGTAGGTGACCACACACTCCGGGTGCAGCCGCTGGCGGACCGCGTCGGCCACCATGCCGATGCCCAGCAGGTCATCGGAGCGCAGCATATCAAGAGCTTGAGATTGCGTTATCCCCATCTTCCAGCGTCACCAGGAAAAAAGGCAGCCTGCCGGCGCCCCTGCCCGTCGAACCGGGGTTCGCAGGACGGCTATACGAAGTTCAGATCCCTCTCGACCGGAATGATCCCCACCTCACGCGCCAGCTTGTAAAAGAGGCGCAAGCCCTTGCGGTTCTCCGCATCTAAAGAATAATCGATATTCTGAGTCAGGTAAACCTTTGCGCCCGCCGGACGCAGGTTGACCTTGGCGGCGTACTCGGCGGCGATGTCGTCGACATGCGCCAGCCCGAAGTCCCGCGAATCTTCGAAATCCTTGCGGAATCTCGCGGGTTTGGCCGCCTGGCGGCCTACCCAAAGGGCGAAGACAAAAGGCAAGCCCGTGAATTTTTTCCACTCCGCGCCAAGGTCGTAAACCTCGGAGACTTGGCCGTCAAAGGAAAGGGCCGGGTCGCCGATCACCAGGGCTGCATCGGCGCGTTTCAACATGTCCGCCGGTTTGGGCGCGGCGGGTGTAACGGTAATGAAGCGCGAATAAAACTTGCGCATCAAGATTCTCAGCAGGGCCGCGGAAGTCCGCGAAGAGTTGTCCACCGCGACCGTCTTGACTTCTTCGATCGGTACGTTGCTGAGCAGAAGGACGCTCTTCGCTTCCTCTTTCGTGGCGATGGAGATGCCGCTCAAAATCTGCGCTTTCTCCATCCGCTGGTATTCAATGGACGGAATGATCCCGAGGTCCGCCTTCCCTTGGCGCACCGCATCAGCGCAAGCTGCCGGCGTTGTGAAGCTGAGTTCGTAGCGTCCCTGCTGGTTACCCTTCAACATCCCCCAGACCAGCGGGACCGAATTGAGGTATTGGACGACGGATACTTTCGGTAAGGTCATAGGGGCCACAGAAGCTTCTTAGAGTTCATTCTATCTCAGCCCAGAGCCCTGTCAACAACCTGCCAAAAGCGCGGACGGACACGGGCCGCCTTGTGTTTGCTTTTAACTTTCAACTTTTGACTCTTAACTTCGTTCAGGCCTTCGGGTGGGTCTTGTCGTAGACCTCTATAAGTTTCTGGATGGACACCTGTGTGTACTTTTGGGTCGTGGCCAAGCTCTTGTGACCGAGCATCTCCTGGATGGCGCGCAGGTCCGCGCCCTCAGCGAGCAGGTGCGACGCGAAGGCGTGCCGAAGCGAGTGCGGGCTGGCTTTGATGTTCGGGCCGAATTGCCGCATGTAGTTCTTGAGCAAGCGGTCAACGGACCGCGCCGTGAGCCGCCCTCCACGCGCGTTCAAGAACAAGGCTGGGTTCGCGGTCTTGTGTTTGTGGAGAACCTTCTCGCGGGCGGGAAGATATGCCGTAATCGCCTCGCGGGCCTTGGAACCAAAGGGAACGATCCGCTCCTTGTCCCCTTTGCCACGCACCAATACGATCCCATCGCCAAAGTTCACTTTGCGCAGGTCCAATCCCACCAGTTCGCTGACGCGCAAACCTGAGGCGTAGAGTAACTCCAGGATGGCGCGGTCGCGAACGAGCGCCGGGTCGCCGCCTTGGGCTGCCTGGCCGATCTGGTTGAGGAAATTGTTCATCTCCTCTTCGCTCATGATGCGGGGCAGCGTGCGCGCCAGCTTGGGCGTGGAGACACTGGCGGCGGGATCTTTTGA
>CAZTHM010000517.1:0-2340 GCA_964613505.1 uncultured Acidobacteriota bacterium
ACGCGGGTTCGAAAGTTCAGGCAAAAGGAAAAAGGAATGCCGGTACGAGTGATCATCCCGACCCCCTTGCGGCAGTATGCGGGGAAGAAGGATGCGGTGGAGATCGAAGCGAAGACCGTCGCCGAGGCCTTGTCGGGCCTGACCGCGAAATATGGTGACCTGCGCCGCCACCTCTTCACCGACGACGGCAAACTGCGCAGTTTTGTGAACGTTTACCTGAACGACGAAGACATCCGTTACCTGCAAAAAGAAGCGACCCCTGTGCGCGAGAACGATGTCCTCAGCATCGTGCCCTCGATTGCCGGCGGTATGGCCATCCGCTGTATCTGTAGCTAGCCTGGGTTCCCCCCCGATGCATCGGGGCGGGGCATCCCGGGCGCGCCTCTCACCCGAGACCCACGAACAGAACGACGATGGAATGGGTGGTCTCAGAGCTCAGGAAGGGACACGAGCCCTCCCCAAGCCGAATTTCAGATTTGAGGATGAAAAGGCATGGCTACATTGACTGCAACTCCAACCACCCAACTGAGCAAGGATGAAATCCTCCGCTACAGCCGCCACCTGATCATGCCGGAAGTGGGCATGGATGGTCAGCTCAAGCTCAAGCAGGCGAAGGTGCTCTGCGTGGGCACGGGCGGGCTGGGCTCGCCGCTGGCGCTGTATTTGGCCGCGGCGGGAATCGGCAAGCTCGGCATCGTGGATTTCGACGTGGTGGACTTCACCAACCTGCAGCGCCAGGTGATTCACGGCACGAGCGACGTTGGCCGGCCCAAGCTGCACTCGGCGCGCGAGACCATCCAGGAGATCAACCCCAACGTCGAGGTGGTGACCTACGAAACCCGCCTTACCTCCGAAAACGCCCTCGAGATCGTCAAGGATTACGACATCGTCGCCGACGGGACGGATAATTTCCCCACGCGCTATCTCGTGAACGACGCCTGCGTGCTGCTGGGCAAGCCGAACGTTTACGGCAGCATCTTTCGCTTCGAAGGCCAGGCCTCGGTGTTCTACGCCAAGGAAGGCCCGTGCTACCGCTGCCTCTACCCCGAGCCGCCTCCGCCCGGCCTGGTGCCGAGTTGCGCCGAGGGCGGCGTGCTGGGAGTGCTGCCGGGGATCATCGGCTGCATCCAGGCGCTGCAGACCATCAAGCTCGTCCTGGGCAAGGGGAAGACGCTTGTCGGCCGGCTGCTGCTCTTTGACGCGCTCAATCTGAAATTCCGGGAACTCAAGTTGCGCAAGAATCCTGGCTGCCCGATCTGCGGCACCGAGCCGACCATCAAAGAACTGATCAACTACGAGGAATTCTGCGGAATCCGAGGGGAGGAACACGTGCCGCCCACCAAAGTGCCGGAGATCGCGCCGGTGGAAGTGAAGAAGATGATGGACGAGAAGAAGCCGTTCGTCCTCATCGACGTGCGCGAGCCGCACGAATTCCAGATCTGCAGCATTCCGGGCTCGAAACTGATTCCTCTCGGGGAAGTTCCGCGGCGGATGCACGAGCTGAATTCCGCTGATGAAATCGTCGTCCACTGCCGCTCCGGCATGCGCAGCGCCCAGGCCGTCGAGCTGTTGATGAAGTCGGGCTTCCGCAAGATCCATAACCTCAAGGGCGGCATCCTGGCGTGGTCGGACCAGGTGGATCCCAGCGTGCCGAAGTACTAGCCTGTAGCCCGAGTGGCCGGCCTAATGGATTAGGGAGCTGCGAGGGCAGGCGAGAAGGGTCTCGTCCGACACGGGCGGCCTGGGTTCACCCACCAGCATCGTGGTTCACCGCGGGGCCGACACGCGCGCCGAGCAGGCCGCGCGCACGCTCGCGAAATCCAACTCCCGCCGCACCCGCGTTCTCGCCGGCGGAATCCCAGCTTGGCGGAAGATCGCATAGCGAATCGATTTTCCCTCCCCACATGCCCACACAACTCTGAGTGGTAGGTCAATCGTTGGAATGACACCTATTCGGCGGTTGGCCGCCGCTACAAGAAGAGTGACCTACAAATCAGGCCCGAGCTATTCGTTGCTGTATAATCCCTGGAGCCGGGAGGTCAGAATGAAAATCCCGGATTAATTCAGAACCGGCGAGGTCATTCATGAGCACGTATGTCTTGGTTCACGGGGCGTGGCACGGCAGTTGGTGTTGGAAACGCGTGCGCAGGGCGCTCCAGGCGTTAGGGCATGAAGTCTTCACGCCGACTTTGACGGGCGTTGCGGACCGCCTGCACCTGCTGGCTCCGCAGGTGAATCTTGAGACGCACATCACCGATGTCGCGAACCTCATCCGGTGGGAGGAACTCTCGGATGTGGTGCTTTGCGGCCATTCCTACGGCGGCTGTGTGATTAGCGGCG
>CAZTHM010000518.1:0-2339 GCA_964613505.1 uncultured Acidobacteriota bacterium
GGCTCGCCCCTGAAGCAAAGGGATACCCAAAGTTTCGAAGTAACGATCACCCGCCACTCGAAACCAGGCGGTCTGGTTCTCGGCGCTAGTTTGCCCGGCGACCTCAATGGGTGTGGAGTTGGCCCAGATTAGTGCAGGCCAGCCAAGGGCCGCCGAAACTACGCCTGGCAAGGCGCGCACGCGACGAAGGATCTCCAGGTGAAATTGGTTTCTTTGTTCGGCTGTCTTGTACCGCTCCTCTGGCAGGCCTCCCCCAGCGCGCAGCACGTTACCGACGTTGTAGCCCAATTCAACGTGGCGAAGAGCCCAGAAGCTGCGGAGGAGAAGGCCGGCTCCACTCAGCAGCACCAGCGAGAGGGCCACCTCGCTCACTACCAGCAGGTTTCGCAGCCGGTTTTGGCTGAGGCTTTCGCCGGCTCCCCGGCCACTTCCTTTCAGGGGTGCTTGAAGGTCCTTCCTCACGGCAAGCACGGCCGGAGCTAGGCCGAAGAGCAGAGTCGAGGCCAGCGCCGCGCCCAGGCTAAACAGCAGGATCCAAGCATTCAGGCGAATGACTGCCTCGCTCGGCATGTACCAAGGGGGGATGATGGCCACCAGTGCATCCAAACCGTTCCAGGCGAGAAGGCTCCCAAGTGCGCTCCCGCCCAAGGCCAACAGCAAACTCTCTATCATGAGCTGGCGGACCAACCGGAGGTGCCCAGCGCCCAGCGATGCCCGGATTGCAAATTCCTTTTCGCGCCCGGTGGCTCGCGCCAGGAGCAGGTTGGCGACGTTGACGCAGGCGATCAAGAGCAGCACGCCTACGCCCGCCATTAAGAGACTCAGCGTCCTCTGGGATTGCTTGCCAACGGAAGCTTCGGTGAGAGACTGGACCGAGAAGGTGACTCCCTTAGGATGATACTTTGGGTAGGCGGCAGCAAGATGCTTGGCCAGAAGCTCAAGGTCTGCCGAGGCCTGTTGGAAGGTCACTCCCGGCTTCAAATGGCCGACGACAGGGGAAGTTTGCGATTGATCCTTGTTTTCCCCTCGGGAGAAAAACGCAGGAAGCCAACCGTCGGGCGCATCATTACCGCCAGACCACTTGAAGCGCGGTGGCATGACACCAATCACCGTTGTGGGCTGGCGTTTCAGAATGAGGGTCTGCCCAACTATCCCCGGGTTCCCGCCGAACAGGCTCTGCCACCGCTTGTAACTTAGCAAGACGACGGGGGGAGCTCCGGGCTTTGCGTCGCCGGGCGTGATGGCCCGGCCGATGATCGGGGCCATTCCGAGAACTCGAAACGTATTGGGGGTCAGCCGCATCGCATTGAACCACTCCGGCGGCGTGTCGCGGCCGGTCAGCAAAGAAGAATCGGGCAGACCTCCGATCACCTCGTCGAACACGTGGTTCTGTTCCTGGAAGTCCAGGAACTCGGCGGGGCTGACCCACGCCCAGCTATCGAACCGAGGCTGACTCGGATCGTGGGTAACCAGCACCGCCAAGCGGCCGGTGTCCTTATACGGCAAGGGATTCAGCACCCCGCCGTAAACCAGGCTGAAGATCGCCGTCGTGCCGCCGATGCCGAGGGCGAGCGTTAGGACCGCCACCGCCGTGAAGCCAGGATTCTTCACCAACATGCGCAGGCCGAAGCGGACATCCTGAAGCAGTGTGTTCATTGTAGAAGCCCTCTGGATACTCTCGGGCAATTTTACCGCCACTTTGGTTGTTAATAAGCTATTTAGGTTCTTAAAGATACGGTGGAAGGATGGGGATACTCCAGCAAGAACCGTCCGCTTATGGGATTCCATGTCCGAATTCGGGACGGCAGCGCACGACTTCTTCCAGCCGGAACGGCTTGAAACTACCCAGACGTGGTAGCGTTGGGCTCTTGATTTCGGTCAGTCGCGGCGGGTGAAGGCGGCCAATTCGTTGGTGCGGCGGATCAATTCCGCGCGGTCCATGGTGCGGTATTTTTCCGGCAGCAGGCTCTTGCTGGTGCATTCCATGACCGCGGCGAGATTCTGCAACTCGATCTCGGTGGGATAGGACGGGGGAATGAAATCTTCCAGGGCGGCTTTGAGATCGTCGAGGTCCACGGCTGTTTCGTTTTCGAGCGCGCTCTTCATGCGCGCCCGGGTCAGCACGGCTTCGATGTCGGCGCCCGAGAGCGAGCCGGAATGCTTCAGGAAATATTCCTCCGCCTCGGTCGAAGGGATCTCCGTCCCGGTTTTTTTCTGCATGGCGCGCAGCAGCGCCCGGCGCTCTTCGACGGTCTCCGGATAGAAGAGCGCGATGTGTTCTTCAGCGCGGCCCTGGCGTTTCAAGTCCACGGGCAGCAGATCAGGGCGGCAGGTCAGCA
>CAZTHM010000519.1:0-2333 GCA_964613505.1 uncultured Acidobacteriota bacterium
CGCTTGCGTAGACTCTCCAGAGCACGATAACACGGCAGGCCGGAACCCTGCAACCAGGCGCAGCAGCGGGCGGCAGCGACCCCGGACGGGGAAAAGTCAGGCGCGCCGAGCTGTCTTACGCCCGCAGGCTGAGGCCGAGTGGACGGTCGGGCCCGATGCTTACTTCATGGTCGAGGGTCACGACGCGCCGCTTTCCCTCGACGTGGAGCCTGGCACCTACCGTCTCTTTCCCCAGCGTGGCCGAGGCGGTTCGCGCCGCCGGCTTCCCTCCGCCATCCAGGACAAGGCTCGACAAGGACATCGCGCCCTCCATCGCCTGGATCTCCACGCGCTGGCTGGCCGGCGAGAGGGTTTGCGCGAGACTTCCCCAGCCCGAAGGCAGCACCCAATGCGAACGGAACGTCGAGCCCGGCATCCGCGGCGTGAAGGTTACGCGCCGCTCCGCGCCCGCGTAGTGGAACCCGTTGAGCGCCACCACCAACGCCCAGCTCGACATGGCGCGCGCGTAGTGATGGCCGCATTCCGGCTCGTTCCAGGGATTGCGTCGCTCGCCGTCGTGGCGCCGTCGCGCCGCCTCGACCACTTTCAACGCCTCCGCCAGCATCCCTTCGAAGATCAGGTGCGCGGCAAACTGGTATTCCAATCCGGTCCACACTTCCGCGAAATACGGAAAGGGAATTTCGGGCCGTTTGCCGCCAGGGTAGCTCGCCACCAGGACGCCGCCATCGTCGTTCAGGGCGTAGGTGCGTTGGACGGCTTCGTGCTCGCCCAGGTCGGCCTTAAAGTTAAAACGGTAAATCGACTTCAAGGTCTTGCGCACGTTGGCTTCGTCGAGCAGATAGCCGAGGTCGGCGACGTGGGCCATGTATTGACCCAGCAACTGGTCAATCAAGCAGGCCTCGCCCATTTGATAATCGGGCGCCAGAGGATTCGCGCCGCCCATTCCCACGCGCAGTCCCGCCGCCACGTCCTCCGCGGCTCGGCCCGCGACTTTCTGAATGTAGTACTCGCCATTGAAGAGGTTCGCGTCGATCCACTTCCTGCCGCTCTCGAACAGCCGGTGATATTCGCGGGCGGCCCCGCCGTCGCCGAGCGCGCGCGCCATTTCTTCTCCGGCGCGCAAGGCGCCCAGATACCAGACGCCGCACAGAGGATTGGGACCGTAGAATTCCACATCGTAGGTATTGTGCTGGACTCCCTCCGCCACGCCATCGCGGTCGCCATCCCAGCCGTTTTTGATCCACGCGAACTCCAGCGCCTTTTTCGCCTTCGGCCACAACCGTCGCAGCCATTCCGTGTCACCGGAGAGCTGCCAGTCACGGTAGAGTTTCATCAAGCAGCCCATCTGACCATCCGCCGCGGCAGCCTGCCAAATCTTGAGGCCATCCGGGAGGTAAGATCGAAAACCCATCAGCCCGCTTTCTTCGGTGTTGCGGACAAATTCCGACTCGCGAATCGAGCGCGCGAGCGACGGAAAAACGAAAGCCGTGGCCTGCTCGTAATTCCAGACGTGCGTGCAAGTGCCGTGGCAGCACCCGCGCTGGTCGTTGCAGCCTTCGAAGGCGTGGAACTCGCCGTCGGCGGTGCGGAAACAAGTGTTGGTGCGGAGCGTCGAGAGGTTGCTCATGGCCGCGTCGAGCACGGGAGGGGGCAGCGTAGAGGATTCCACAACCGACGCGAATTTCCGCGTGCGCGCCTCGAGCGAAGTGAGTTCGCGCGCCAAGTGCTGCGCCACTTCCCAGGCATCGGCGAAACGCCGGCAGTAGTGGTTGCCCACAACGGTTTTCTCCTGGCCCTCAGGCGCCGACCAGCCGCAGCGCTCCGGCGTACGGTTGGGGAAATGCCAGGCAATCAGAAAGGTGACCGAGGCTTCGCCGCCCGCGGGAACGGACTGCGACGCGGCAATCGAGCCCACCGGGTTCAAGGCCGGAGCGTCACTCGTGAGAGCACCATCGGCGGAAAAGTCATCCCAGAACGTCAGCGCGCCGTCCCACCACTGCGCGCGCTTCCACCCGCGCAGATACGAAACGCTCTCGCGGGGCGCGCCCAGAACGCCCAGCACGATGCTGCCGTTGAGCGGGTCGGCCGCAGCGGCCATGGGATTGTTCATGAAGAGGCCCGCGACGCCTTCGCCCTCGCGCAACGCCGCCTGCTTCCCTTCATTGCCTACGGGATTCTGTAAACTGAAAGCCAGTCCGACCTTCACAGGCAGCGCGCCGGGATTGTGCACTGTGTAGCGCAGAATCGCGATCGGCAAGCCCGAGGCGTCAACATCCAGGGGGACGAGTGGATTGAAAGCCTCCAGGCGGACTTTCACGGGGAGCTTCTCATCC
>CAZTHM010000520.1:0-2332 GCA_964613505.1 uncultured Acidobacteriota bacterium
ATTGCCTCCGTGCGCCGCAGGCGGCGAGGACGGTGGGTGGGGAAAGCCATGGAATGATCCTTCTTCCTTCGATGGTTCAGAGTTCAAAGTTGAGAGTTGAAAGTCAAAAGGTCCGCCCCTCCACTTTCAACTTTCGACTTTCGACTTTCAACTTCTTTCAGTACAGCCTTTCGCGCGGTTTCAAATTTCCGAACGTTCCGACGTTCGCCAGCGACAGAGCCACACGGAACTGGTTCTCGCGCCTCAAGCCACCCAGCGCGAAGCGCCGGTACTCGACGTCGAGCGCGAAACAGCCAAAATTATAGCTGACCTGATTCACAACTTGGTGGGCGATTCGCTGGGCAAAGTTAAAGTCCATCCCAAAGGCGCCGCTGAAACCTCTGCGGTTGATGTCCCCATAAGTGGCCACGGTGCGCAGCAGGTGGAACGAAGGGAGCTTGGAGAGCGCCCCGCCCGGCGTAAGCGGCGTCGAAAGCGCCGCGGTGCGATTGATAAAGAAGTCTGTGAACGACAGCCCCAACGGCCCCCGCCGCAAGTGGGAAGTGATTCCGGCGTTCAGCACGCCTCCGCCGTTGGGGCCAAAATCGGCGCGCAGTTCTGTATCGTAATTGGAAAACGGCGAAAACTTCAGGACCGAGACCACAGGCGAGAGTCTCCGCCCCTGGGCGAACGCAAAACCCGTGAGTGAAATCGTCGGATCAAAAACCACGCGCTGGCCCGGAACCAGCGCCCCGCCGAAGGTGGGATCAAAGTAGTATTTCTGCGACAGCCTCCACGAAATCAGCTCGCGCGCCTGGGGTTTCTCCGTTTGACTTTCCGGGACGTCTTTACGAAAGAGGAACGAATTGGTGAGCGAATACTCGATTTCATTGGTCTCGGCGAAGATATCGGTCTGATCGTAGCGGACGACGTCCGGGAGAGACTGCGCGTCGCGCGCCCGGACCAGGCGATAACGGATATCCGGCTCGATGACATGCTTGAAGCGGTGGCCGGCAAGCGGCCGGGAAAACACCTTGGCGAGCGAAGGCGGCCGGAGGTCAATCGTAAACTCACCGAGAAGCCGGTTGAGCCCATCGCCGCTGGCACGCAGGCTGGTGCCGTAGCGCGTCACGCGCAGGCCGGCACTCGGTGTGAGATGGAACCCGAAAAAGGATTTGGGCCGCAGCGTGACCTCGGGATGGAAATCCACGCGCTCCGAAAGGCGAGGCGTGTCGAGGCCCGGTTCGGTGCGGCCCACTCCCGTGGCAGAAACATCGAAGGCGAAGTAGATCGGCGACTGCGCCACCTGCTTATCCATTCCTGAAAAAGAAAAACTGGGTGTCTGCCGAAGGATGACCGAATTCCCGGGCACCTGCGCCGTCGAAAGGAAATTCTGGTAGCGCGAGGTGTAGATGTTGACGTTATAAGCGTCGAAGGTCTTGGTCAGGAACCCGGTCTGATGAACTTCCGAGGCGACGGCCTGGGTGAAGTTGTCGGTGTAAGCGAACCGGAAGGCCAGCGAAGTAATGTAGTCGACATCCAGGACGCCGCGAAAGCCGTGTCCCAGGTCGCGGGTCTGCCCGACGGCGCGCAGGCTCTGCCCTGGGGCGCGAGATTGCCTCAGACGGCCGCTGCCCTTGTCGTTGACGCCGTAGTAGTCGATGGTGATATCACTCGACTCATTGAGGGTGGCGCGGAAGCGCCCGCTGCGGGCCAGACCTCGAACGCTGTAGTTTTCCACCCCCAGCAGCAGGTCAGCGCTGGGGTTGATGGCCCAAAAGAATCCACCCCCCACGATGAACCCCTTTTGCGTTGAGTTGCCGAAGTGCGGAAGCAGGAAGCCGGTCTGACGCGGCAAACGGGCGATGGAGTTTATCGAATAAGGCGTATAGAAAACCGGCACTCGGAACAGCCGGAGAACGGAGTCCCGGGAAACCACCTTGTCGCCGACTTCGATCCGGGCGCGCCGGGCGCCGATCGTCCACCCTTTCTTGTCGCATTCGCAGGTCGTCAGGCGCGCCCCTTCGACCACGTAGGAAGACTCGCCCCGCCGCTCGATTTTGCGCGCGCTCACGTAAAAAGGGGCTTCCGTCGCCAGCATCCGGGCCCGCCTTCTCACCTTGGCACGAACGTAGCCATGGGCGTTCGTAAAGCAGCCCACACCGGTGTGCACGTTGTAGTGAATGTCGTCCGCCTCGAGACGGGTTCCGGACTCCGTAAACGTCACGTGCCCCCGCCCTTCCACAATCCCGGTGGTTTCATTCAAGCTGGCTTCGTCGGCGGTGACTTTCATCCCTCGGTAGGTCACTTCGACGTGACCGCGCAAGCGGTAAGTGTCTTTGTCCTTTTCCTG
>CAZTHM010000521.1:0-2308 GCA_964613505.1 uncultured Acidobacteriota bacterium
TTCTCTTCCAATTTCGCGATCGTCGTATCCAGCCAACGCATGAGGGCGCCTTCGGCCTTGTCCCGGTCATTCTCTTCTTCCAGCGAAGCGATGGTGTCGCCCTGCTCGTTTAGGGGGATAAAATGGCAGGGGATGTCATGGTCGTGGTCGCTCTCGGGAACCCACTCCCACAGGAGGCATTCGTTGCAGGGGTGCTGCTTCACGGTCTCGCCGAAGTTGAGGCAAGTGATCGAATCGCGGAAAAGGGTCGTGGGCTTCCAGGGGGTTCTGACGGACCGGCCGTATCCGCCATCCTTCAAAATGTCTCTTTCTAGCTTCAACTGCTCTATAATCTCTTTGAGGTCGGTTGCCATGGCTGCTTGCCTCCTCTGGGTGAACGCAGTTGCTTGACCCAGACCGGATGCGGGCCTGCTGCTCCATGTATTTGAGCAATTTGGTGACCAATGCTATTATTCTGAAAAAACAAGGGATAGGCACTCTGGGGCGGTGAATTGAGCCCGCAATGTGGGTCAAAAAGCCCATTTTTGAGAATCGGGTATTCGAGGTTGCTGTGATTCCCGGAAGAGGCGCGGGCCGGGGAGCAGAGGGCGGACGACAGGCGGTCGAACGGGAATTCAAGACAGAGCGGGCAAGGAGCAGACCCCTATGCTTCAGTCGGTTTCAATCTTGGCATTCTGCCTCTTCATGGGGCTTGTCTCTCTGGCTGTAAGTGTGTGGGTTGCCCTCAGCGGCCAACTCTTCACCCTGGACGGGCTGCTGATGGTGACGACCAGCCTCACCGTCGGAAGCCTCTTCATGGGCAACTTTGCCTGGTCGGTTTACACTGGCGAAGTCCGGGAGATTCTGAACAGCCTCCGGAGCCAGTCGAAGAAGACTGATACACAAAACGACTTGCCACGATAGGGAGCAACCACGCCGGCGAATGACCCTGGGATACCGGCGGGAAATGGGGCCGAATGACCATGCAGCCAGAATGGTGGGAAAACTTCTTTCAAGGAATGGTCGCCGACCTCTGGCGCGTGGCCGTTCCTGAAGAGCACACGCGCGCCGAAGTGGACTTCCTGGAAAAGGTGTTCCAGCTTCCGCCGCGTTCCAAGATCCTCGACGTCCCCTGCGGCCACGGACGCCACACGCTGGAGCTTGCCTCGCGGAATTATTTGATGACGGGCGTGGACTATTCCGCGGATCTCCTCGACACGGCCCGCTCCGAGGCCTCCAAACGTCAGATGGAGATTTCCTGGGAGCGCCGCGACATGCGCTCGCTCCCCTGGCAGGACGAGTTTGACGCCGCCTTCTGCATCGGCGGGAGTTTCGCCTACTTCACCGACGAGGGCAACGCGGCCTTCCTGCGTTCAGTCGCTCGCGCGCTGAAGCCCGGAGGGCGCTTCGCTCTGGACGGAACACGCATCGCGGAGTTCATCCTGCCGAGACACCGCGACCGGGAATGGGGGCCGATGGGGGATTACCTCTTTCTGGAAGAAAACCACTACGACCCCGCGCAGGGGCGCATGATGACCGAATACACAATCGTGCATGATGGTAAAATCGAGAAGAAATCGGACTCGAATCGAATCTACACTTTCCGCGAGCTGGACCGCCTGCTGGAAGACGCCGGGTTCGGGAAGCGCGAGGCTTTCGGTTCGTTCGAGCAGGAACCCTACCGATTCGGGTCGCCGATGCATTACGTTGTGGCGAGCAAAACCTGATCGAGGCGGACTGAGCTTCCCCTGATTCCGCTCCAGGTCAATGAACCTTCAGCTTTCCGATTTCCCCACCATCGACGCCATCCTGAACGCCACGAGCGCCATTCTCTTGACCCTCGGTTACATCTTCATTCGCCGCAAAAACGTTCCCGCGCACAGGTTCTGCATGATCTCGGCGGTCGTGACCTCAACGCTTTTTCTGGTTTTCTACCTGACCTACCACTACTACCACGGCACCACTCGCTTCACCGGCCAGGGCGTGGTGCGGTCGGTCTATTTTGCGATTCTCAGCTCGCACACCGTGCTCGCGGCATTGATTGTTCCGTTGGTGCTGACCACGCTCTACCGCGCCCTGCGTGAACGCTTCGACCTCCACAAGCGCATCGCCCGCTGGACGCTCCCGCTGTGGCTCTATGTCTCGGTCACCGGCGTCGTGGTTTACTGGATGCTGTATCACCTTTATCCTGCACGGTGAGTGAGGATGATTGAATCTGCGTTTCTAGTGTGCGATGCTGGTGCCATGAAAGAGAGAATGAAGTTTTTGATAACCATGTTTCAAGACGAAGATGGGATGTTCGTCGCGGAATGTCCGTCCATTCCGGGTT
>CAZTHM010000522.1:0-2304 GCA_964613505.1 uncultured Acidobacteriota bacterium
GCTCGACCACCTCGTCGAAGGGAAGTCTGTTTTGGCCGTGGGACCAGGGATTGGCTCTATCCGGGAAACCGCGGAACTTGTCCGCACCGCCGTCAACCGGTACGACGTGCCGATTGTTCTCGACGCCGACGGCCTCAACGCCTTCGCCGGTTGCATGGATACTTTCCGCGCCGGCCGGCGCGTCCGCATCCTGACCCCTCACCCGGGAGAAATGGCCCGCCTGACCGGGAAGACGGCCCGCGAGATTCTGGCGCGGCGTGTGGAGGTCGCGCGCGAGTTCGCGAAGCAGCATCAAGCAACCCTGGTATTGAAGGGCTCCAGGACACTGACCGCCGCTCCGGACGGACAGGTCTGGGTCAATCCCACGGGGAACCCCGGAATGGCCACGGGCGGCACCGGGGATGTTCTCACCGGCTTGATTGCGGGATTGGTGGCGCAGCATTCCACGCGCCCGCCGGCGGAGGTTGCCGCGGCGGGGGTTTTTGTGCACGGTCTGGCCGGAGACCTTGCTGCCCAGGAACTGGGCGAAATCTCACTCGTCGCCGGCGACCTGCTCGACGCCTTGCCGCGGGCTTTTCGGGCCTTGCGGGAAAGCTAGGCATCGAGGCGAGTCCGGGCCCCGGGGAGGCGCGGCGCGAGCGGGGAAGGAGGGCAGCGCTGTTCCGGCAAAAACCCCTTGACCAGTCTGGGCGAATATGATAGGCTATTAGAATGGACCAAGGGAAGCGGACATTTTGCCCACGCGGATGGCGCCAGCCAGGGTCGGGCCCCTCGCGTGGTGTACTGCCCGGGCCGTTTGAGAGCCTGCTGGGAAAGCCGGGTCCACGAATGGATTGTTTATTTTTGGCATATCAAAGCTGGGATGTTATGGAAAACAAAGGGCAAGGGTCGAAAACAGGGGTCAAAACAAAGCTAAATTCTAGGCCGAAAACGCGGCCAAGATGGCCGAATGAGCGCGCCGGAAGCGCCTTTGGCGCACTGGACGGAGCAAATTGCAGGCGCAGGGAATTCTCGAAGTCGTGACGCATTCGCCCGATGACACGCTGGCCTTCGGCCGCGAGTTGGCCCGGGAGCTTCGGCCACCCTGCCTGGTCCTCCTGGAGGGTGAGCTCGGGAGCGGCAAAACGACCCTGGCGAAGGGGATCGTGGCTGGCCTGGGTGCGGCGCGCGAGGATGACGTGACGAGCCCTTCCTTCACCCTCGTGCACGAATACGGACAGGATCCCAAGGTTTACCATCTTGACCTCTATCGGATCGAGAGCGCGCAGGAGTTGGCGACGCTGGGCCTGGACGATCTGTGGGCTCAGGATGCCATCGTAATCATTGAATGGGGCGAAAAGCTCTGGGATAATCCCACGTCGCCCCGTGTGAGAATCCAACTGGAGCATATAACGAGTGACGAGCGTCGAATCACGGTCGTACATCGGGAAAAAACGTAGAAGTCGCAAGTATGGGTTGCTGGCGCTGCTGCTCTCGATTACAGCGGTGTCGTGTGGCAGCGTGCCCAAGACCAGCTACTACACCCTGCGTGTCCCGGCTCCTCCCGAGTCGAAAGATCCCAGGACCTCCCTGGTGCTCGGCATCGAGCGCTTCGGCGCGCCGGAGGCGTTGCGCGACGACCGGATTGTTTTTTATGAATCCCCCACGCAGATCAATTTCTACCAGTATCACCGCTGGAGCGCGGACCCGGCGACGCTGCTGACGGACCTGGCGGCGCGCCGGCTCGACCAGGCAGGGATATTCGCGGCGGTCCGCCGTCTGCCCTCGCGCGATGCTGTGGATTACGTCCTGCGGGGGAGCATTCTGAATTTCGAGGAAGTCGACGACGAATCTGGCGTGCATGCCCGCGTGGGCGTGCAGATGTCGCTGGTCCGGTCGCGCGACCGGAAAACGCTGTGGTCGCAAACCCGGCAGGCGGAAAGCGCTGCTCAGGGGAAGGGCGTCCCGGGAGTTGTGGAAGCCCTGAACGCCGCCAGCGTCCGGGTGCTGGACGACCTGCTACCCGCGGTGCTGGCCCAGGTCGAGCACGACTCCCAGCAGGGCTCGAACCCATCCCAGTAAGGTGAAAGGATTCCCGGCATGACTCAAACAGGCGGGCCCACACGCTGGGCCCTGATCGCGGGCGCCTCCAGCGGCTTTGGAGAAGCGACGGCGAAGGAACTGGCGCGCGAAGGGCTGAATATCTTCGGCGTCCACTTCGACCGCCGCTCCAGCATGGACCACGTCAACGAAGTTATCGCGTCTCTCAAGGCGCTGGGGCGCGACGTGCTGTTCTTCAACACCAATGCCGCCGACGCCGCCAAG
>CAZTHM010000523.1:0-2302 GCA_964613505.1 uncultured Acidobacteriota bacterium
AAGCGCGATTCGAGTCGAGAGTCTTTTTTGTTTTTTTTTTTCAAGCAGAAGACGGCATACGAGATACGGGGAAACGCGGGCGGGGATTTCTGCTTGACAAGAGGCGTCCGGCATGATAGCCTAAATGCATAGACTTAATGGTGTCCGGAGGCCGGGACCCACTTTCGGAAGGCAGTTGGCCGGGGAGGCCGGGCGGAGATCGGGTGCCGGGGCAAAGCACGACGCGATATATGAAAATGAAAAACCGAAGCCATTAGGTTATTGAAAACAAAGGGTCGTGGAAAAAACGAGGGGCGAAAGCCATCATCTATCAGAAAACACGGGACTTATATTAGACATCCAGTTATATCATTGAAAATACATTGGTTAGTTACGTCGGGGCGATCTTGCTGGTAGGTATAGTCGGGCATTGAGCGCGTAGCGCAACTTCCGCCCGTTGAAGTTGCGGCTCTTCGATGCCTTCCAAGAAACGGTAAGGCCGCAAGATTACAGAGCGAATCTTGCGCTACGGGCCCGACCCGCGCGGCACCGGACATTTTGGGCCCGGGCGGCGGGCGGCCGTACCCCCCTCCGGGCAAATTTGCTGCTTGACACCGAGCCTACAACTGTTATACTAGCTATCTGGGCCGGGAAGCTGGCCGTGGGCCGACAGGGCGGAAGGCCTTGCTAGCCTGGGCAAGGCCGGATTCTGCCGAAACGTGGGAGGCCGGAAAAGTGGACAATGACGGCGTGACAAAAAGGACAGGCGGAACCGGGCGGCGGGCGGCGGTTTTATTTTCCTACGCGCCCGCCCCGGGGAAAGCGATTTGCAGCTCATCGGCCCCTTATATAGGGAGGGGGGCGAAGCTAAATAGTCCTTTATAATGAGTGCGTTACAATTTCTTGTAGGGAGCGAAGCTAAATAAGTCGTTGAAAACAAAGGGACTGTACAAAAAACAACCAAAGCTAAAATGTTCCATTAAATCAGCAACTTGGAAACTTTTCGGTTCGTAGACGAACCTAAATCAGGCCCGGTGTCGCTCGATGAGCGACTCCATCTCCTCCAGCGAGCGCGGCCAATCCTGCTTGAGCAGGCGCGAGAGGGCGCGGTCGGCAAGCAGCTTGCCGCCGGTCTGGCAGCGCGGGCAGTAATTGGTCTCGTTCGAAGCGTAACGGATGCGCTGGACCTTGGCGCCGCAGCGCGGGCAGGGCTTGCCGTAGCGGCCATGCACCGCCATGCCTTCGCGAAACGCCGTCACCTTTTCCGGAAACCCGCCCCCGGCTTCTGTCCGCAAACGGTCGGTCCACTCGGTGAGCGTCTGGCGCGTTGCGATGAGCAGGCGCTCGATCTCTTCCCCGCTGAGCCGCTGCGTGAGCACCACAGGGGAGAGCTGCGCACGGTGGAGGATTTCGTCGGAATAGGCGTTGCCGATGCCGCTGAACAGTCGCGGGTCGGTGAGCGCGCGCTTCAGCGTGTGATTCTCGGAAATGAGCGCGGCGGAGAATCGCGCCAGGTCAGCCTCCAGAACTTCCAATCCGCCGGGATCGAGAGCAACCAGCCCTTCTTCGCTCTCGACAACATGCAGCGAGGCGCGCCGCTGCGAGCCCGCTTCGGTCAGCAGCAAAGTCCCCGAGGAGAAATCGAACGTCGCCAGGACGCCCTTTTTGCTTTGGTAGCCGCGGGACGGTCTCAGTCCTGTGGGCTTCTCCTCTTTCCAGTGCAGCCGCCCGGCGATCATCAGGTGCAGCACCAACCACAGATCGCCTTCAAGGCCGATGGCGATGCGTTTCCCGATCCGGCGCAACTCGCGGACCGTTTTCCCTTCCGCTGCCTGAATCGGCGGCGTCGCCGTGCGCAGCAAGAACGGCCCCACCACTCGCACCCGCTCCAGCCGCGCACCGCGAATCCGCGCCTCCAGCGCCTCGATGTAAATCGTGATGTCCGGCAGCTCCGGCATGGCACATCATCATGTCATGCCGATGCGGTCTCCGCAAAGTAGCGGCGGCTTTATGCCGCCACCAACTGGACGTGTCGCGCGGCCTAGACTACTTGCCTTGGGGCATCTTCGCTGCAGGCAGCGCGGGATTGGTTCTGTGGCTTGCGCCCTCGGTGCGCGTCCGCGCTGCAGCACGAATGAATCCAGCCTGCTCGGGAGTGAATACCAGTTCCCCTCGCGCCGCACGCTGCAAGTCATCTGGGTTCCACACGGCGCGCATGATGCCGGTGGGTGAATGCCCTGTAGAGTGTAGCAAGAGGTGCCCCAGTTCGTGCGCTGCCGCGAAAGCGAGAATCTGAAGCGGGTCAGCCTCCCAAGATTTTGCG
>CAZTHM010000524.1:0-2298 GCA_964613505.1 uncultured Acidobacteriota bacterium
AGGGGCGGCGTGGAGCTTCTGCTTGACTCGCCGTTCCACGGATGCGCTCGTTGAGCGCTTCCGGACCGAGCGTCGCGCCAAGCGGTGACACGGCCACCAAGCGGGCCATCTCGCTTTCCAGTTCGCGGACGTTTCCCGGAAAGGCATAAGCCGAAAGCTTCGCCAACAGCTCGCCCGAGAGGCGCGGCGCCTCGCGCGCGTAACGCGTTGCGTATGCGCGCACGAAGTGGTCGGCGAGCAAGTGAATATCGTGAGGCCGGGCGCGCAGCGGCGGCAGCTTGAGCGTGATGGCGGAGATGCGGAAGAAGAGGTCGCTGCGGAAACGGCCTTCCTCGACCTCGCGTTCCAGGTCGCGGTTGGTGGCGGCGACGAAGCGCACGTCCGCCGTCTCGGCGCGCGTCGAGCCGAGGCGCGTGAACTCGCCCGACTGCAACACGCGCAGCAGGCGCGGCTGAAGATCGAGGGGCAGCTCGCCGATTTCATCGAGGAAGAGCGTGCCTCGATGCGCGGCGGCGATCACGCCCATGCGGTCGCGGCCGGCGCCGGTGAATGCGCCCTGAACGTAACCGAACAGCTCGGACTCGATCAGGCCGTGCGGGATGGCGGCGCAGTTGAGGACCACGTAAGCTCCTCGCGCGCGCGCGCTGTGGCGGTAGATGGCGCGCGCCACCAACTCCTTGCCCGTTCCCGTCTCACCCTGGATGAGGACCGGCAGATCGGTCGTGGCGATTTGCCGCGCGGTGGAGAGCACCTGGGCCATCGTTGCGTCGGCGGTGATGATGCCCTCCGATTCGCCGAGAGAAGTCTCCAGTTCGCGCGCGCGTCGGCGGGCGTCCTCGACAGCAATCGCCGTGCGCAGGCGCGGCGCGGCCAGGCGGCATATCTCGTCGAGCAGTTGGCGATGCTGCTCGGTGAAGCGGTTGGCGATATCGCGGTTCTCGAGATAGATGAGCGCAAAGGCTTCGAGGGAAGCGACGAGTGGAGCACACAGGATCGAGCGCAGCCCCAATCGTTTGACGCTCGGGTTTTCGCCAAACTGAGCTGACCCCAGCGCATCGCCCAGCAGCAACGCGCGGCCCTGCTCGACCACCGCGGTCGAAATCGAGCTCGAGACTTCTTCTTCCGCCTGCGTCAGGGCTTCGCTCTTGAAGTTGCGGGCCACGGCGGCGCGGAAGGACTTCCCCGTAGTCGCCCCCTCGCGCACCACCACAAAGCCGCGGTCGGCGCCCAATCCTTCGATCGTCGCGTCCAAGAGCTTGGCCAGGAGTTCGCCATACTCGCCTTCCTCGAGTAAGGTCTGCGCCACGCGAAAGAGGAGCTTCAGTTGTTCGGCATTGAATTCGCCCGCCGGATGCGGCATGATGCGCTTGCCCTCGCGACGGAGAATATACCACTTTCGACGCCTGCTATCGGGGTTGGTGGTGCGCGTCGCTGATGCGGGTAAGGTCCAGGAGCGTCCGTCGCTCCGAGGTCAGCTCATGAAGATTCTCGTAACGGGTCCCACAGGATTGATAGGCTCGGCGCTGGTCCAGCGCCTGAAGGGTGAGGGCCACGCGGTTACCCGCCTGCTCCGCAGCCGAGTCCGCCCCGGAGAGAAGGGAAGTCTGTGGGATATCCAGAGTGGGACGCTGGATTCCCGGCCGCTGGAAGGGTTGGATGCGGTCGTGCATTTGGCGGGCGAGAACATCGCCGCCGGGCGATGGACGTTGACGCGGAAGGCCATTATCCGCGACAGCCGGGTCAAGGGCACGCGATTGCTCTCTGAAACGCTGGCGCGGCTGGGGCAGCCGCCCAAGGTATTGGTGTGCGCTTCGGCGATGGGCTTTTACGGAGATCGGGGGGATGAGATCCTCAACGAAGACAGCACACCAGGCTCGGGGTTTCTCGCCGAGCTCTGCCGGGAGTGGGAAGCGGCTTCGGAACCCGTTGCGGAGAAGGGAATCCGCGTTGTGCGCGTTCGCATCGGCCTGGTGCTGAGCGCGGAGGGTGGAGCGCTCAAAAAGATGCTCCCGCCATTTAAGATGGGCGTGGGCGGAAGACTCGGCAGCGGCAAGCAATATATGAGCTGGATCGCCCTCGACGACCTCATCGGGATCATCGAGCACGTTATCAAGAACGACACGCTCGCGGGCCCCGTGAACGCCGCCACGCCGAACCCCGTCACCAACCAGGAATTCACAAAGACGCTGGGCCTCGTTCTGCAGCGCCCAACCATTCTCCCCGTCCCCGCCTTCGCCGTGCGGCTGCTCTTCGGCGAGATGGGCGATGCGCTGCTGCTCTCGAGCGCTCGCCTCGAAC
>CAZTHM010000525.1:0-2295 GCA_964613505.1 uncultured Acidobacteriota bacterium
TTTCACTCGCGGAATTGGAAGACAAGGTGCGCGGCGGCTGGGCGGGGCAGATGATTGGCGTCACCTACGGCGCGCCCACGGAATTCCGCTTCGAGCAGAAAATCAACGAACAGCCACGCAACTGGAAACCGTCAGAATTGAAGGGGGCGCTCAACCAGGACGACCTCTACGTCGAAATGACCTTCGCCGGCGTGATGGACCGCGTCGGGCTCGAGGCCACGACCGAGCAATACGGCGAAGCCTTCAAGGATTCGAAGTACCAACTCTGGCACGCCAACCTCGCGGCGCGGAGATTGCTGCGCCGCGGCGTGAAGGCTCCGGCGTCCGGGGACCCCGCGCACAATCTGCACGCCAACGATATTGATTTTCAAATCGAGTCGGATTTCATCGGGCTGATGTGTCCCGGCCTGCCGCGCGCCGCGCAACACTACGCGGAGCGCGTGGGCCATGTGATGAATTACGGCGACGGCGTTTACGGCGGCGTCTTTTTCGGCGGCATGTACGCCGCGGCCTTTTTCGAGAAGGACCCGCGCCGGGTGGTCGAAGCCGGCGTCGCGGCGATCCCGGCCGGAAGTATCTACGCGCAGGTGATTCGCGACGTCCTGAAGTGGTCGGCCGAAAATCCCGACTGGAAAAAAACCTGGCAGCTCATCGAAGACAAGTGGGACAAGGACGATCCCTGCCCCGACGGCGCGCTGCGCCCGTTCAATATCGACGCAGCGCTGAACGGCGCCTACGTGGCGCTGGGACTGCTGTACGGGAACGGTGATTTCGATAGGACCCAGGAAGTCTCCATGCGCGCCGGCCAGGACAGCGATTGCAATCCATCCAGTGCTGCGGGAATCCTGGGTGTGATGCTGGGCTACCAAGGCATTCCCGCGAAATGGACCGCGCCGCTCGCCGCCATCGCTGACAGCAAGTTCTCCTACACCGACTATTCCTTCAATTCGATTGTCGAGAGCACGATGAAGCGCGCCAAGCACATCATCGAGCAGGAAGGCGGGAAAGTTACGGCAGAGAGTTGCGAGATTCCTGTGCAGGAGCCTGCTGCATTGAAGCTGGAACAGTTCGCGCCCGGCAAAGTCGTCGAGCGCATCGCGCCGAGCGACGCGCGGTGGAAATGGCAAGGCGCTTGGGAAAAGACCGGCGGCAACAGGGCAACCATGCGCTCGAAAACCACAGGCGCGGAAGCCACAGTCACGTTCGACGGCACGGGCGCCATGCTCGTGGGGACGCTCGACCGGGATCGCGGCACCGCGGACCTCTATCTCGACGGTGCGCTCATGACGAAGATCGATGGCTACAACGACGACGGCCGGCGCGATGGCGAAGGCTTGTGGGGAAAATTCGATCTGACGCCCGGACCGCACACCGTCCGCGTGGTCGTCAAAGGCGAGCCCTACCCCGGCTCAAAAGGCGCCTGGGTCTATCTGGAAGATTTGATCGTATACCGAAGGTAGCCCTCTCACCCGGTCCGATGCGTCGGACCACGCTCCCCTCAGGGCGAGGTCTGGGCTCGCGCCGACCGCTAGATGGGTACGAAACCGAGCACGTTCTGCCACTCCTCAAGCGTTGTGGCTGTCGAGATCAAAAGCAGGTCGTTAATCGCTGCCCCGATGTCCAGGTCCTGTGAAATGATGATGAGTCCGGGGCTCGATTGAGTTGCGATGAATTCGGCAAAACACGCGGGCATGGGGCGGCGGTCGTGAGACACGAGGATTCGATTCTTGCGTGCTGCGATGAGCAGCACCTCAGCGTCTGATCGTCCGACCGTTCCTCCTTGTTCCGCAGTTTGAAAGTCAACAGCAGGATCGCGGCGCCGGAGGCCAACGATGATTTTGTGGTTGAAATTGGCGTCGGCCAGAAATTGTGGCTTCATGCGCGGGGGCCGGGAGTGGACTGACGTGCTCCTTCGAGCTTAGCGTAAAGCAACGGGTGTCTCTGGCGGAATTCTTCCCGCAACAATTGGAAATCAGCCTTCTCTTTCTGAAGGTAGGCGTCAATGGACTGTTGGTTGGCCAGATAGAAGGTGACGGCCCCGTAGACTTGCTCGAGATTGAGCGAAGGAAACGAATCGACGATGCCTTCGGGTGACTCGCCCCGCAGGAAGGCGTAAACAATGGAGTCCAATGAGACACGCGTCCCCACGATGTAATAACCACCGTTCCGCTGCTCGACGTACTGGTTCGCCATCGCAATGCTCAGGGTCATTATAACCCAACTCGGATGCGGGGCGGGACGGGCATCATGCTTAAAGCGAACTCTGCGATTGAGCCCTAATCCCGATTTTCGTCC
>CAZTHM010000526.1:0-2283 GCA_964613505.1 uncultured Acidobacteriota bacterium
GACCCGCTGGCCGTTGACCCGGCGACGGTGACGCTGGCGGGCGCGCCCGTCGCCACGCGCGGGCGAAGCCAGCCGATGACCGCCCAAGGAGACTTCAATCACGACGGCTACCTCGACCTGCTCCTCCACTTCCGTACTCAAGACTTCAAGCTCACTCCTACCTCGACCGAAGCCGTGCTCTATGGCACAACCTTCTCCGGCCAGCGGATTCGCGGCTCGGATTCGGTCCGCATCGTCCGCGCCCAGCCCCGAGGGACAACCACTCGGGTGCAAGGTCCCGGCAGTCGGAACTAGCGCCTCAACCCGGTGGCGTATCGCGTCGTCTGGCCGGGCGGCAACTGGGTCTCGAGGATACTCGCGGAACCTGCCTCGTGAAACTACTTGCCTTCACTTCGCGAGTTCATTCTTGAAAACCTGGCCGCCCTTCATCACGAATTTGACGTGTTCAAGAGTGGTGACTTCACTGAGTGGATTCCCTTCGACGGCGATCAGGTCGGCGAATTTCCCGGTCTCGATGGTGCCCACGCGGTCGGACCAACCCAGCAGATCGGCGGCGTTGGTGGTCGCCGACTGAACGGCCTCGACGGGGCTCAGGCCGTACTTCACCTCAAAGGCGAACTGCTTGGCGTTCCCGCCGTGGGGGTAGACACCGGCGTCCGTGCCGAAGGCAATCCTGACTCCGCCCTCGACGGCCTTGCGAAAGCCATCGCGCTGCCGCTGTCCGACCATTCGCTCCTTGGCGATCATCTCATCCGTGAAGCCATACTGTTTCCCCTGGCCCAGAATGAAATCATCGTTGTAGATATCGGCAACCAGAAAGGTGCCGTGCTTTTTCATGGCGCGGACACCTTCGTCGTCGATCAGGCTGCCATGCTCGATGGAATCCGCACCAGCATTAGAGGCATCAATGATGGCCTGAGTACCGTGGGCGTGAGCTGCGACCTTGCGCCCCTGGCGGCGCGCCTCCTCGACCAGCGCCGACATCTCGGCGGGACTGTACTGTTCCGTGCCTGGCAAGTCGCCTTTGGAGAAAACACCGCCGCTGGCGCAGAATTTGATGACGTCGGCGCCATACTTGATGACCTCCCGGGTTTTGACGGTGACGGCGGTTACGCCGTCCGCCACTCCTTCATCGCGATGCTTGAACTCCGGGGCCAGGCGATTCTCGTCGCAATGTCCGCCCGTCGAGCCCAGCGCCGGACCGGAAACCAGCATCCGCGGCCCCGGTATTTCGCCGGCATTGATGGAGTCGCGCAGGGCTACGTCGGAGTAGCCTGTTGCACCCACATTTCGCACGGTCGTGAAACCGGCCAGGAGAGTCAGGCGGGCGTTTTTGGCCCCCGTCAGGGCCTCGCGCGGGACGGAGATTCCCAGGGATTTCAGGCCGCTGTTCTCCGGGTCGCTGGTCAGGTGAACGTGACAATCGATAAGGCCGGGAAGCAGCGTCGCGGTTCCAAGGTCGATGACCGTGGCGTCCGGCGGGATTGTAATTTCACTGGCCCGCCCCACCTTCTCAATCCGATCGCCCGAGACTAGGACAACCTGTTGGTCGAGCACGCGGCCGGCCTTGACGTCCACCATGTGCGCCGCCTTAATGACCACGACCTTTGTTTTTGGAGCCGAATCCTGTGCGCAGAGTTGAGGAGCGTACAAGCAGAAGAGAACCACTACCCAATGGCTGAGTTTCATCCCAAGGTCTCCTGAGTTCTGGTCGGTGCGTTCCATCCGGAACGAACGGCGTCACGCAAAGCTTGCCATTATTGCACAGGCCGCCCTCCCCGCCAATGATACCTCGCTTCCCTACCGCCTACTCTCCACTGCGTAGCCCCGAGGTTCCGAAATAGCTGATGGGAAAGCGTGTGGCTTGCCTGGACTCGGAAAGTCCGGTAATGTTTTGGCCTCGGGGTGCTGGTTCAAACTATTCTGAGGAGGAGAACATGCCGGCCCTGGCTTCTCTACAGCCCTATGCCCGTTCCTTGCTGCGGATCGTAGCGGGGTTTACTTTCTCTCTGCACGGGTTTCAGAAGTTGTTGGGGCTCTTTGGGGGAATGGGCGGAAAGGGCATGACCGCCTCTTTCCCGACACTGCCTTGGTTTGCGGGGTGCCTGGAACTGGCGGGAGGGCTTCTCCTGCTGCTCGGACTAGGCGCTCGGCCCGTCGCCTTTCTCCTGAGCGGAGAGATGGCCGTCGCCTACTTCATGATGCATTCACCGAAAGGCTTTTTCCCGGTCAGCAACGGAGGCGAACTCTCTGCGCTTTACAGCTTTCTGTTTCTCTACCTTT
>CAZTHM010000527.1:0-2271 GCA_964613505.1 uncultured Acidobacteriota bacterium
GTCCACTTTGGCGCGCGTCAGAGCTTTCGTCGGCTTGGCCGCCGGAGCGGCCGTCGCTGGTCTTTCCGCGCGCTCGCTGGCGAGAATGAAAGTGAACGCGCTGAGGAGCAGCGCGCCCGCCCCCAGAGCGAAAGTCCTGTTAGTCCGTAAGATTCCCAATCCCATAGGACGAATTGGCCGATTTGCCGCATTCCGAAGCATAGCGAATATGTCTGAAATACTACTCCAACTGGGAGCAGAAAGTAAGAGGATGAGTCAGATCAAGTATTCAAGTGGCCACAGGCAGGCCTCGGATTGGCAAACATCAGCTTCGGGGCCAAAGCGGGCTTCGGACATGGAATTGCTCAGCGAATCCATCCGAGTTGCGGCGAGAAGCAGGAGCGGACATAACACCCGAAACCCCGAGCGCCCTCTTCACGCCCGCGCTCGCAAAACCCAAGGAGCTGAACTTCATGGCCTACGTCATCACCGAGAATTGTACGAAAGACGAGAAGTGCGTCGAGGTCTGTCCGGTGGATTGCATTCATCCACGCCAGGAGGAAGAGGAAGAGTTTGCGGAGGTTTCGCAACTTTTCGTTCATCCCGTGGATTGCATCGATTGCGGGGCTTGCGTGCCGGTGTGCGAAGCCAACGCCGTCTTCGCCCTGGACGAAGTCCCGGACGAGTTCAAATCCGCCATCGAACGCAACGCGCAGTTCTACGCGTAGGGACACTCCTTCGGAGCATCCTCGAACTAGGGACCGCGCACCGGGCCGTTTCGAGCCAGTCGCGCAGGGCCGGCCATCTGGAGGGGTGGCCTCTCGGGTCCCGAAGGTCCCTATCCCGCCAACCTGGGATCGCGCTGCCCGGCGCCGTTCCCGCAGCAGGCATCGAACACCTGTTTGACTGCTCGCCGCTGCTTGCTCGTCAATCGTCACTGTCCTTCCGTCCCCTGGCTTTTCGTTGTACACTCACGATGAGCTGGGGCTCGGAATCCAAATCCCGGGCGAGGGAAGGCGGGTGCTGTGTGTGATCGGCACACCGGGCGTGGAGGAAGCGCATGAAGTTCTATTCGTTCCAGATCGTCATCGAGAAGGAACCCGAGGACGAAGGCTACTTTGCCTACACGCCGAATGTCCCCGGCTGCTTCAGCAACGGCAAAACAATCGAAGCGGCGAAGCGCAACATCCGCCAGGCCATTGAACAGCACCTCGCGTCGATGCTCGCGCACAGTCAGCCCGTTCCACAGGATGACCGCCTGGTGCATGTCGAGGAATTGACCGTGGCGGTTCCGGAATGAGCCGCATGCCCCAGGTGACGGCGCGCGACCTGGTGCGCTTCTTGAAGACCCAAGGATTCCTGGAAGATCGCCAGTCCGGCAGTCACCTCACGTTGTGGCACCCGGAAAGAAACGTGTCCGCCACCATCCCTGTTCACACGGGCTGTGACATCGGGCGCGGCCTCGCCGTGCGGACCCTCAAGGACGCTGGGTACAGCGTCGAGGACTTTCTTCGATTACGTTGAGGAAGGACCCTGCGGCTGCCCGTCAACGGCAAAACCCGGCGCGGGAACCGAGCGGCGTGCGGGGTGCTCGGCCGCATTGCCGCCGTAATCCCACCACCGATTAATTCTTGGAGGCATTCACATGAAAATCACCGCAGTCGAACCGCTGGTGTTGGGAACGAGTTGGCGCAATCTGGTTTTCATTAAAGTCAAAACCGATGAAGGTTTGTATGGCATCGGCGAGTGCACGTTGCAGAACCGCGAGGAAGGCGTGCTCGGCTATCTGGGAGGCGCGGCGCGGCGTCACGTGATCGGCTCCGATCCGTTCAATATCGAAGACCTCTGGCTGCGCATGTACCGCAACGATTTCTGGCGCGGCGGTGTGATCGCTACCACGGTGATGAGCGGCATCGAAATCGCCTGCTGGGATATCATCGGCAAAGCGACGAATCAGCCCGTGTGGCGGCTGCTGGGCGGGCGCTGCCGCGAGAAGGTCAAAGCCTACGCCAACGCCTGGTACACGGTGGAGCGCAAGCCCGAGGAATTCGCCAAGCGCGTCAAAGTCGTGCTCGACAAAGGATACAAGGCGCTGAAGGTTGATCCCTTCGGCCCGGGCACGCTCGAGCTGACGCACGCGGAGAAGAACCGCTCGGTGGAACTCGTGGCGGCGATCCGCGACGCGGTGGGCCCGGACGTCGAAATCTTCGTCGAGATGCACGGGCGCTTCAGCGCCGCGACGGCCATCGAACTGGCGCGCATGCTCGATCCCTTCATGCCCGGCTGGATCGA
>CAZTHM010000528.1:0-2263 GCA_964613505.1 uncultured Acidobacteriota bacterium
ACACAGAGATAATATGAGAAGTGACGAAAAGTCAGAAATAGACCGCTGGTCGGCCTAAACCCTCCCTAGAGGCTGCCCCCACCATCTCGACGCACGATGTTAACCAATGTTGAAATAGGGCCGGCCGACGCAGACCCGGATGAATGCGGGTGATTAGGCGTAATAAGTTGGAACGGCGCTAGCCGACGTGGCGCAGCGCTTCGGCGATATTCAGGCGCGCCGCGTGGAGGGCAGGGACGAGCGTGCTCACGAGGCCGATGACAGCGGCCGAGAGGATCGAGAACGCCGCGCCCGGCCCACCCACCTGCAGATTGACCAGCAACCCGCCCCCAATCGTGTATCCGGCCAGCACGCGGCAAATACCCCACGCGCCCAGTGACCCGACCAGGGCTCCCGCCAGCGAGATCACCAGGCTTTCAGCGGCGAGCAGCGCCAGCACCTGGCGGGTTCGAAAGCCCAAGGCGCGCAACACCGCCAGCTCCGAAGTGCGCTCGCGAATCGACATCGCCATCGAGTTCGCTACGATGAGAAGCACGGCAAACGCCACGGCGCCGGACATCCCGGCCAGAATCAGCTTGACGTTACCGAACCACGAAACGAAATTCAGCGTCACCTGCTTGACCGTCTGGGTGAGAGTCTGAACGGGCTCGTTGCGAAACTCCTCGTCCACCTGCTTCATCAAACCGGGCACGACTTCAGGCGACTCGGCCAGAATCCAGAATTGGCCGGTGACGTTCGGCCTCCCCAGCACTTCATTCAGGTAATCCCAATGGAACACCAGGTAGGACTGCTCCTCCTTGCCCTCGTAGATGCCGCGCAGCGTGAGGTCCACGCCCAGGCCAAAATAGCTGGGACTGCTCACGTAGATGTGGTCGCCGACTTTCCATCCGTACTTTGCCGCGAGCTGGCGTGACGCGATCGCGGCTGTCCGCTCGCCAAGGAATTGGTCCCACTGGCCGCTGGGAAGCACCCAATCCGGAAAAAACGTTCTGACGATTTTGGGATCCATGCTGAGTGAGGCAATCACCGTGTCTTCGTTCTTGTAGCGCGCGTCGAACCAGAAGACTTGCGTGACGGCGCGGATTCCCGGCATGCGCTCGATGCGCGACCGATAACTGACGGGCATGGGTTGAATCAGGGAGGTCCGCGCCATGACGATCAATGCCAGGTGGGAGCGGTCGCTCTCACCCGCGGGCGGCGCCTCCAGGAACCTGTAGACCGCCCAGAAGACCACCAACAGAAGAATCGAAACCGCCACGCTTCCCGCCGTCAGGAGCGTACGCCGGCGGTTGCGGAACAAGTTTCGGGATACCAGCCCTAGCATGGTCACGACGCCCGACCATTGTACCTTGAGCGATGCGGTTTCCATTCCATGACTGCGGATAACTTCGCCCGCGGCTCGATGAATCCCGGACCTCCACGACACCAACCCACACCCCCACACCCACCACAAAAAGGAGGTACGGGATGAACGCCCTCCGGGCGATGGCCTCAGCGTTTGACCTTGGCGCGAGCGGCGAAGGCAGCGAAGTATTTGGGCAAGCCGCTGGCTGGGTCTTTGGGTGGATCAGCCTCGGTGGCGGGAAGCGGAGTTCCGGCGAAGGGTGAAGCGAGCGGATCGCCAATCACCACGGTTTGCCAGCTCAACCGGGGAATCGCGGCATAGAAGCTCTCCGCCAGGTTCAGCCCACTCAGATACGCAGGAAACAGGACCTGCGGCCGGGCGCAGGCGTTCAGGTACGGCTCGTACACATTTCCTGCGACTCCGGTCACACCTTCATGAATGTAATCCGCGATGAGCGATTGCGGCGAGCCATCGAAGAACGTGTCCGGGGGGTCGCTCCACTTGCCGATGGTCCATTTCTTGGGGGGCCTTTCGAAGGTGCGCGCATCAGTAGAAACAAATTCCGCCAGGAGCGCTCCATTCACCCAGGTGTTGTTCAGGACGCGCGAGTGATTGGACCCGTCGTTCGATCCCCAGCTTGCGTAACCTAAGACTTCTTTTTCTCCCGTCAGAAATGCCGTTGTAGTTTCGAGGCGAACGCGCGACTCGGGAATCCCCGCGGCCTTCAGTTTTACCGCCGCCTCGCGAAGCCAGTTGTTGCCGGTGGCGTTGTCGTCGTTGGAGAGGTCCAGCACGAACCGGCCCTGGCGCGAGGGCGAAAGCCCGCGGTCGATGAGCGCCCGCACGTCGTCGAGGTCGTAGCCGTCCAGCCGCGTCACCAGATACATTTGAAATCCGCGGTGGCTGAAGCGCTGAAAC
>CAZTHM010000529.1:0-2262 GCA_964613505.1 uncultured Acidobacteriota bacterium
CGGACCTGGCGCGCGTCCGGGCGAGGTTGGAAAAAACCTTCGAGCTCGAAATGCTACACGAATATGTGGGGACGCTGGAGGTCATGCCCAAGATCGCCATCGTTGTGGCCATCGGCGAGAACATGAAGGGCACGCCGGGGCTTGCCGGCCGCGCTTTTGGATCCCTGGGGCGCCGCGGGATCAACATCATCGCCATCGCCCAGGGGTCCTCGGAATTGAGTATTTCATTCGCTGTAAAATCATCTGATGTGAAAGAAGCAGTCAAGGCTATACACGAGGAGTTTCAACTCTAGATGTGGGTAGTTGGTTGTGAGTTGTGGGTTGGAGAGCGTCGAAATGAGGGCGCCGTGCGCAACTTTCTTCTTGCCCTTGACGACTCACAACCAACGACGAACAACCAACAACTGACACCTGACCACTGAGAACTGACAACTGGTTTACGATGTCTTCCGCCTACCTCCAATGTATTTCAGAGACCTGCGGGCGCCGGCAGGACCCGAAGAGGGACCTGCACGCCTGCGCCTCTTGCGGCGACTTGCTGGAGGTGAAATACGAGTTTGAGCCCTTCGACCCGGAAAAAGTCCGCCACGCCTGGCATCAGCGGCGCCTGAGCGGCGAACCCATCGACCGCAGCGGCGTGTGGCGATTCCGCGAGTTGATTCCCTTCGTCGAGCCGGGCTACCGCATCATTTCACTTTCCGAAGGTTCGACACCCCTGATCGGCACGCGGCGCACGGGCTGGTGGGCCGGGCCCGTCCACCTGACCATCAAGCACCAGGGCAACAATCCCACCGGCTCCTTCAAGGACCTGGGCATGACGGCGTGTATCACCCGGGCCGCCTCGCGCGGTGTGCGCATGGTGGCCTGCGCCTCGACGGGCAACACTTCGTCCTCGATGGCGGCTTACGCGGCGCGCGCGGGATTGAAAGCGCTGCTCTTCGTTCCTTACCGTCAGATCTCCGCGGCAAAACTGGCCCAGGCGCTCGACTTCGGCGCCCTGGTGGTCGAGGTCGGCGACACATTCGACGAAGCGTTTCGGCTGCTGCGCGAGATCGCGCCGGAATTGGGACTTTACCTCGTGAACTCCATCAACCCATTCCGCATCGAGGGTCAGAAAACCATCGTGGCTGAAATGCTCGAGCAGCGCGCCTGGCGCCCGCCGGATTACATCGTGGTGCCGGGCGGAAACCTGGGCAATAGCTCGGCGATCGGTAAAGCCTTGCGGGAACTGAAAGAGATGGGCTTCATCGAGAAGGTGCCGCGCGTCGTGGTGGTTCAATCGGCGGGAGCGAATCCCTTCTATCGGATGATCTCTTCCGGCGCCGAGGAGCTCACGCCCGTCGAGGCGCCGAACACCCAGGCGACCGCCATCCGCATCGGCCATCCCGCTAATTGGAAAAAGGCCAAGCGCGTGCTCGAGTGGACGGGGGGAATCTGCGAGTCGGTCACCGACGAGGAAATCTTCGAGGCCAAGGCGATCCTGGCCGAGGACGGCGTGGGATGCGAACCGGCGAGCGCCGCGACGGTGGCGGGCGTCCGCAAGCTGGTGCGCGCGGGGAAAATCCCCTGGCACGCCGACATCGTCTGCGTGCTCACTGGCAACCAGCTCAAAGACACCGAGTACATTATGCGGCACCGCGCCGAAAGCCAGGACAGCCGCCAACTCCTGCGCGTCGAGCCGGACTTAGAAAAGCTGCGCAAGGCGCTCGAGGCATCGCTCGGCGTGCTGGCGTAGCGGCGGGCCGGGAGCGCGGGCATCCTGCCCGCTGGCAGCCGGGACGGTCGTGCTCCCAGATTGCTCAGGCTCCAAAGTTCATGGACGAAACCCTGCGACGGGAAGTTCGGCTGCTGACGACGCGCCTGGGGGCGATCGTCCGCGAGCAGTGTGGCGAAAAGACTTTCGCCGCCATCGAGAGTCTGCGCCAGCTCTCCAAGCAAATCCGCCAGCACGTTGACCCGCACTTGCTCGGCGCGAAGCAGCATGAAGTGGACCGTCTGCCGCTGGGCCGCGCCACGGAAGTGGCTCACGCCTTCAGCCTGTTCTTTCACCTCGTCAATCTCTGCGAGGAACGCCAACGTGTCCGCCGCCTGCAGGAGTACGCGCGGCACGACACCGGCGCTCCGATGTCGTTTCGGCACACCTTCGGCGAATTGCGCCGCCACCGTGTCCCGGAGAAGACGCTCCGGCGATTGCTCGAATCCATGCGCATTCAGCCCGTGCTCACCGCTCATCCCACCGAAGCCAAGCGGCGCAGCGTTCTC
>CAZTHM010000530.1:0-2260 GCA_964613505.1 uncultured Acidobacteriota bacterium
GTCGCGCGAAAGGCGCTCCAGGTATTCGACGCTCGAAGCGTTGCCGGTGAACATGAGCACAGTGCACAGCCTGCGGCGCACGTCGCTCGCCTGGCTGGTGAGGTAAGGATACAAGCGGGGAAGGAAACTCGCGTCTTGCGAAAGCTCCGTAAGGTAAGCCTGCGCCGCGTTGCCGCGCAGTTTCGAGCCCAGTTCCTTCACGACAAGGCTGAAGTAATCGGCCTTGCCCAGGGCGGTGATGGCGTACTCAATGGCGAGCTTCGCTTCGGAGTCTTTCTCGACTTGGACGGCTTTCTCCAAGTCGCCGAGCGTGCTGGCGTCGCGGGCGCGGGCCAGGCCTTCCGCGCCCAGGACTCGAAGGTTTTTCTCCGGACTCCACAGCGCCTTGATGAACAGCGGCGCGGAAATCGGACTGCCGAGAAAGGCCAGACCTTCCAGGGCTTTCTCGCGGACAGTCCGGTCGGGATTATTGGCGTGGATGGACTGCAGCTTGGGCAGGGCGTCTTTGGTGCGCAGAATCCCGACGGTCACGATGGCCTGGCGCTTCACGTCCTGGTTTTCAGAGCCGAGCAGATTGATGAGCTGCGGCCCGGCAGAGAAGTCGTGAATCTTGGCCAGGGCGTTGAGCGCCTCGACCGCCAAGTCCGGGTCGGAGGAGTACGCCGCCTTGATGAGGTCCGGCACTGCGGTCCGCGCCACCAGAATGCCCAGCGCGTCGGCGGCTTTGCGTGAGGGATCAAGCGCGCGCGTGTCATTGAGGGCCGCGACGAGCGCCGTGACCACTTTCGGTTCCACCGGCACGCCCGGGTCGATCCGCACGTTCTCCTCAACGAAGCGGCCCTTGGCTTTTCTCCAGGCTCTCTGCCAGAAGGCGGAGAAACCGACGGAGGGCACGTCGCCCGTGTAGTACCCGGCAAGGCCTTGAATGGCCAGAACTTGAACTTTCGAATCTTGATCCCGCGTGGCCGCAATCAAGGGGTCGAGAGATTGAGGCGCGCGCAGCGAGGCGAGCGCGACAACGACCTCGCGGCGCACTTTCTCGCTGGGGTCGTTGGTCATCGCCGCAAGCGCCGGCACCGTGGCCGAATCGCCGGCTTTCCCCAATTGGCGCACGGCGTCGGCGCGGGTGTTGGCATCGGTGCTCTTCAAAGCCTCGCTGGCGGGCACGACGGTTTGCGCGGCAAGCAGGCACGGCCCCGAGACCATCGTGGCGAGCAGCAACAGGAGGAAGAGTTTCCCGTGGCGTTTCATGAACTCCTCAATTGGCGCGATGGAGAACCGATTCAGGTCCATCCGAAATTCGAGAATATCATCCTTCGAAGGGTGAGTCGAGGAACGGCGGTGACGCCACGCCTCAGCGAGAGTCACTCTCGCACGGCGGGCTTTCCCGGTCGCGGTAGCGGCGGAGAATTCGGGGAAGAATCATCCCTACGAGCGAGACCTTGAGGACGTCCGCGATCAGGAACGGATAGAAGCCCAGCAGAGCCGCCTGGCGGAAGGGAACTCGAAAGAAGCCGCTCAGCCACAGCGCGCCGGAAACCAGGATGAGCGCGTCAGCGAGGAAAAGAGCGAGAGCGAGCTTCCACACCCGATGACTGGCGCCGCGCTCCACTAGCCAACCGATCAGCGCGGCGGCAAAGGGAAAACTCCAGAGGAAACCTCCGGTTGGCCCGAGCAAGTGCAACAACGTGGAAGCGCCTCCCGCGAAGATGGGCATTCCCGCGGCGCCGGCAGCGAGATACAGCGCCTGGCTGGCAAACGCGCGCCGGAAGCCCAACACCGCGCCGCTCAAAAGTACGGCAAACGTCTGCCCGGTGAGAGGGACAGGAGTGAAGGGAAGGCGGATTTCAATTTGTGCGAGCAGTGCTGTGAGCAAGCCGAATCCCACAACCCAGAGCAGGTCGAGAGTACGGCTGTGCGCTTTTGAGAAGTTGTCGACGAGGACAGGCGATGTCGTGCGAGTCATGCGGCTCCTTGGCCGGGTCCGCGTCCCTTCACTGTAAATCGCGGCCCCCATGAGGCGAGTAATTATAGCCGAAGCGCCTCTTTGGAAATTGGAAAATCGAAACTGGAAATTCGAAAATCGAAACTCGCCACTCGTCACTCGTCGCTGCTTTACTCGTACCTCAGCGCCACCATAGGATCGACCTCGGTTGCGCGGCTAACGTAGCGCCCCGATTCATCGGGGCATGCCGGGCTAAAGCCCGCCGCTACTCGTAGCGTAACGCCACCATGGGATCGACCTTGGTGGCGCGCCGCG
>CAZTHM010000531.1:0-2253 GCA_964613505.1 uncultured Acidobacteriota bacterium
ACGATTCGTTCACGCGGGATGGTGCCCAGGATGGTCTGCCGCTCGACTTGTTTCACCGTATCGACGCTGGGGATGCCGAGGATGGCCGCGCCACCCTTGCGCGCCGCCTCCACCACGCGTTGGATCATGGCCAGTTCGATGAACGGCCGCACCGCGTCGTGGACGACGACGATTTCAGTGGAGGGCGGGGTTTCGGCCAGCGCCCGCGCCACGGTTTCCTGGCGCGTGGCGCCCCCGGGGACCAGCCGTACGGGCTTGGCAAAGTGCTCGCGGTCCACGTCAACCTGCGCGCGTTCCATGTCCTCGGCGCGTAGAGCCAGAAGGAGTTCATCGATGGCGTCGGAGGAGACGAACTTGCGCAGTGTATGAACGAAGATGGGCACGCCTTCGAGAGATAGAAACTGTTTGGGCGTGCCCCCGCCCATGCGCACACCCACACCTGCCGCCGGGATGATGGCGAGGACGCTCATCGCTTCAGTCCGGGGTCTGGAGTCCGGAGTTGTGAGTCGGAGGAAACTGACACCGGACTCCGGACCCCGAACTCTGGACTCTCCCTTTACTGGTGGACTTCGACGCGCTGCCGGTCGTCGTACTTGCCGAAGATCATCTTCCCGGCGGTGGTTTGCAAGACGCTGGTCACCGAGATGTCGATGGTCTTGGAGATCATCTTCTTGGCGTTGTCCACCACCACCATGGTGCCGTCGTCCAGATAGGCGACACCCTGGTTGTACTCCTTGCCTTCCTTGAGAATGAAAACTCGCATGATTTCGCCCGGCAGCACCACAGGCTTCAGGGCGTTGGCCAGTTCGTTGACGTTGAGGACCGGCAATCCCTGGAGCTGTGCGACCTTGTTCAGGTTGAAGTCGTTGGTCACGATCTTGGCTTCGTACAATCGGGCCAGCTCGATCAGCTTCATGTCCACCTCACGCACGGCAGGGAAATCATCCTCAACAATCTGGACGTGGATGGTGGCCATCTTCTGCATTCGCGCCAGGATGTCGAGGCCTCGGCGTCCGCGATTGCGCTTCATGGAGTCGGAGGAGTCGGCGATGAGCTGCAATTCCCGCAGCACGAACTGGGGAATGATAAGCGTGCCGTCGACGAAACCCGTCTCGCAGATGTCGGCGATTCGGCCGTCGATAATCACGCTGGTATCAAGAGCTTTGTAGTTTTTCTTTGGCAGCCGTTCTCCGGCAAAGAGGCCCCCGAGCGCCGAAAGGTTGAGTAAGTCGCCTTTGTTGGCACCCAGCACCAACCCGCCATAGGCCATCAGCAGGAGCAGCGTAACTTGAAGGAATGAGAGCGAGCTCCTGTCGATGGCTGTCAGGTTGAGCAGTTGGCTCATCATCAGAGCGCCCATGATCCCCAGGATGGAACCCACGGCGGCACCGATGAGGCGCTTCAAGCTCGCCTTCTCCAGCCGCATTTCAAAACAGACGAAACAAATCCCGAGGGCGCCACCCATTAGAGCCGACGTCAAAGATGACAAATGAAACGGTTGTAGATGGTAAGATGCGGCTGCGAGGACGATGACAAAAATCGTCCTGATAATCGCCATTTCCCAGGACATTGGTTGTTACCTCCTTCCCAGAGCATTATCATATTTCCTTTTTATGATTCCCCCGCCATGGGGGGCGATTCACGACGCTGAGTATAACATTCCGAATGGCCGGGACAAAACCCCCGCGCCGCCTCCGGGGGTGAGGGTTACCCCTTGCCCTGGACGGCTGAAGCATCGGCCTGCAAACCCACTCCAATCGGAAGGCGTGTTCCCCCCGCGGCCACGGCCACAGAAACCTGATTCAAGCTGTTCCCAAACCGGTCCATGAAGAGTACACTCGCAGGCTTAATCGCGAGTCCGAAGCGACATCCTGGTTACGAAAGCCTCGGACGAGTTCAATCGGAAGAATGCGAATTCCTGGACCCACAGGGAGCGTGATGATGGATCAGACCAAACCTGCAAGCGCTGAAGCGCCGGCCGCCGCGCCATCGCAACGCATCGTGTCGGTGGACGCATTGCGCGGCTTCGATATGTTTTGGATCGCGGGCGGCCAGGGCTTCGTGATGGAGTTTTTCAAGTTGTTCTCGAATCCTCTGCCGCCGTGGCTGGAGCGCCACTTCGACCACGTCGAATGGGAAGGGTTCGTCGGCTGGGATCTGATCATGCCCTTGTTTCTGTTCATCGTGGGAGTGGCCATGCCTTTCTCGATCGGCAAGCGCCTGGCTCGAGGCGACACCCACGGCAGCATCTAT
>CAZTHM010000532.1:0-2246 GCA_964613505.1 uncultured Acidobacteriota bacterium
TCTCGCTGACCGCCGCCAGCGCCGACGAATGGATTCCGATCCGCCCGGGGACAGAAGGCGTCCTGGCGCTCGGCCTGGCGCACGTCATGCTGCAAGAGAAACTTGCAACCTCGCCGGCGAAAGAGCCCGCCAGCAAACTCATCGCTGGCTGGTCGGAAGGACTCCCGGAATACAGTCCAGCATCTGTCGAGGCTCATACCGGCGTGCCGGCCTCTACAATTGTCCGCCTGGCGCGGGAAATGGCCAACGCCGGCAGTGCCGCAACTCTCATCGGCGGCGCGCCGCTGGCTCAATCCAACGGCCTCTTCAACGCCTTGGCTGTTAACGCCCTGCAAGGGCTGCTCGGGGGGCAAGGAAATGGGAATCAGTTTAACGCAGTTGGATTCACACCCCTGCAACCCACTACAAGCGCGGATTCGACCGCGGCCGTTTCGCTGCTTCAGGGGAACTTTTCCCTGGCGCAGTCGTTGGCGCAGGAGCTTCTGCTGAATCGGCCGCACTCTCCAACTGTTTTACTGCTCGACGAGACGAATCCGGTTTTTGCACTGCCTCCCGGCGTGCACATGCGCGAAGCATTGGAGAAGATTCCCTTCATCGCGAGTTTTGGTCCCTTCATCGATGAATCTAGCGCTTACGCGGATGTGATTCTCCCCGATCATTCGCCGCTCGAATCGTGGCTCGATGACGCTCCCGAGTCCGGGACGACGCAGGCGGTGGCCAGTCTTGCTCCTCCCACCATGCGCCCTCTGCACAACACCCGGGCGATGCCGGACGTGTTGCTGGAGATCGCCCGTCAACTCGGCGAGGATATCTCAAACGCTCTGCCATGGAAGACCTTCGAAGATATGCTCAAAGCCCGTTTCGAAGAGCTGCGAGGGCAATCCGAATCGGCCGCCTCACTCGACGCTGGCGCCTTTTGGAACAAAGCGCAAGAGCAAGGGGGCTGGTGGGCCGCAGGAGAGAAACCTGCTCCGCCGGCTCGCCCGCTCGCGGCGGCGCGCGAACCCTTGCGGCTCAGCGACCCGCAATTTGACGGCCCAGAAAAGGAATATCCATTCCACTTCCTGCCTTTCGAATCGCAAGCGCTTGGCGATGGCTCGCTGGCGCACTTGCCCTGGCTGCAGGAAATGCCGGACCCGCTCTCGACGGCAATGTGGAGCTCGTGGGTCGAAATCAATCCCAAAACAGCGGACCGATTAGGCATCAAGCAAGGTGATCTGGTAGAAATCGCATCACAGCACGGCAAACTTCAGGCTCCGGCGCTGATTGCTCCGGGAATTGCGCCGGATGTGGTCGCTATGCCGGTTGGGCAGGGACACACAAACTTTACGCGCTACGCGAGCGGGCGCGGGGCAAATCCCTTCTCGATTCTCGCGTCGATGCTTGTGCCGGAGACCGGCTCGCTGGCTTGGGCGGCGACACGGGTGAAGATCACAAAAGTGGGTGAAGGCAAGCTGGCGTTGTTCGGGGCGGAATTGCGGGAACATCCGCATGAGCACCGGTAAGAACAGTGACGAGTGACAAGTGACGAGTGACGAGAGTGCGAGTTGAGAGTTGAGAGAAAAAGCACGAGACTTCAAGCGAGGAGACTTTTGACTTTCGACTGTCGACTTTCGACCCCTTCTTCGCTCATCGCTCGCCACTTGTCACTCGTCACTAGTTGAAAGATATGGACGCAAAGCCGCAAAACAAGTGGGCCATGGTCGTCGACCTTGACCGCTGCACGGGCTGTGAGGCCTGCGTAGTGGCGTGCCACGCCGAGAACAACATCCCGACGGTGGGCGAGCAGGAAGCCGCCATCGGGCGCGCCATGCATTGGATTCGCGTCGAGCGCTACTACGAAGGCGACTTCCCCGAGGTGCGCGTTAAGTTCAGGCCGGTCTTCTGCCAGCAATGCGACGCCGCGCCCTGCGAGCCGGTCTGTCCAACCTTCGCGAGCTATCACACCGATGAAGGCTTGAACGGCCAGGTCTATAACCGCTGCATCGGGACGCGCTATTGCGCCAACGCCTGCCCGTACAATGTGCGGTTTTTCAATTTCTATAACCCCGTCTGGGAGAAGCCGCTCCACCTGCAATTGAATCCTGACGTTTCGGTGCGCGAAGTAGGCGTGATGGAGAAGTGCACGTTCTGCGTGCAGCGCATCAAAGCGGCGGAGATCGGCGCCAAAGCGGAGAAGCGGGAACTGAAAGACGGCGAGGTGCAGCCCGCGTGCGCGCAAACGTGTGCGCCCAAGGCGCTGGTGT
>CAZTHM010000533.1:0-2228 GCA_964613505.1 uncultured Acidobacteriota bacterium
GCTCATGTTCACCGGCAACGCCTCGAGCGTCGAATACCTGGAGCGCCTTTCGCGCGACCCCGACGGCGACGTGGCCACCGAAGCCTTGCGCGCCCTCCGCGCCGTCCGCCAGCGGAAGGCGTAGAGACGCTTCGCTGGGACGCCTCCCCTATTTCAAAGTTGGTCAACATTAGGCGCGGCTGGGGTTGCGACGGGCGGGGAGAATGAACTGGGCGGCCGGATGGCCTTTATCGGACTGTTTCTCGCCTTTCAAATTATCCCTGTTTTTTCAATTACTTACGACCGTTCCAGGGTTGACGGATTTGAACCGCTTTTCGACACTCTCGAGCCTGGATTAAACAGATTCGCGCTCATTTCGGCCCGAAAATCAGCTTTGTTTTTGGGGTATCTCCGGGCTCCGTTCCTTTGTTTTCAATAACATCCCAGCTTTGCTCGGTGAAAATAAACAATCTTTTTGGCCCAGCCAATCCCCCCGGTCAGTTCGGACTCATTGTCGTCTTTCAAGAATAGTAAACATCGCTTCAAAATCAGAGCCATCGAGTTTCCCCATTTCCCTTCCCGCTCCAACGCTCCCGGGCAAGCGGGTCCGATTATTAGCCTACCCTTATAGCATAGATTCCACAAAAAGTCAAGAGACAAAGTGTCCCACTCGGCTCTTTTTGATTCGGACCGGGATGGGGGGGCGCCCCCCTCGTCGCTGCGCCACGCGCGAACCTCGTCCCGTCGTCAGCAAATATAACGGACGGCAGGCCCCACAGCGTGTGTGCCTACCGGACGCAAGCTTACCAGCCCAAAGCACGCTCCCCCGGAGGAATGGGGATCGAGCAAATCGGGGATCACGATTTGGAATCCAGCTAGACCTTTTCCGGAACGACCCACGGCGCGCGGTAGGTCCGCCTGAGGAGGGCGCTCGCCTCCGCGTCGTTGACAAACCCTTCCGTCTGGGGGTCGATGTGGAGCTTGCGGCCGGTCCGGTAAGCAATGTTGCCGTAGTGGCACCACGCCGTCGAGATGTGAATCTCCTCGATATCCGCCCGGGGACGGTTGCGCGTGCGGATGCAGTCCAGGAAATTCCCGATGTGCTCGACGTTGGACTGTGAGAACTTGCCGCGCGCCTCCTTCACGGGATTGCCGTCGGCGTCGAAAACCTGCCAGCCGCCGCCATGCCGCGAGAGAAACATGAACTGCTTGGTGCCGTAGATTTCAACCCGCGTTCCGGTGAAAGGCCAGTTGGGCAAGCCCGCGCCTTCGCGGATGGGAGTCGTGACCTTGCGCATATACGGCGACCAGAGGGACTGCTCGAAGATGATGGTCATCTTTTCGAAATCCCAGTTGACGATGTGCGTGTCGGGAGTCTCCTGATCGTCGTCGTAAAAGAAGCTGCCGCCGGTCGAGCTCACTGACTGGGGATAGGTCTCGCCCGACATCCAGCGCGCCAGATCGATCTGGTGCACGCCATCGTTGATGATGTCCCCGCCGGAATAGACCCAGAACCAGTGCCAGTTGTAGTGGAAGTGGTTCATATTGAACGGGCGCATCGGCGCCGGCCCCAGCCACAGGTCGTAATCAATTCCCGCCGGCACGGCAGTGTCCGGCAGCTTTCCAATAGTATTACGGAGCTTGCTATTTTGAACACGGATAAGATGAACTTCCCCCAGCTCGCCCGAGCGGAGGAGGTCGAAAGCCATTTGGCAATAGCGCGCGCTCCGGTTCTGTGTTCCCACCTGCACAATCCGGCCGTACTTGCGGGCGGCCTCGATCGCCTTGCGGCCTTCCCAGATGCTGTGGGAAGCAGGCTTCTCGACGTAAACGTCCTTCCCGGCCTGGCAGGCGAGAATGGTTCCGAGCGCGTGCCAATGGTCGGGAGTGGCGTTGACGATGGCATCCACGCTCTTATCGTCCAGGAGGCGGCGGAAATCCTGAATGAGCTTCGGCTTCTTGCCCGTGATCTTCTCGATCTTCGCGGCACAGGCCTCGGTGCGCGCGAGGTCGGGATCGGCGATGGAGGCGACTTCGACGTCCGGCCGCGCGGCAAACCACTCCAGCAATTGCGTGCCGCGCCCGCCCGCCCCCATCAGGCCCACGGCAATCTTCTCGTTGGCCCCCAGCACACCCACCGAAAACGCCGGAGCGATCCCGGCGGCGAGAGCTGCCCTCCGGCTGCGCTTGAGGAAATCACGGCGCGTCATTCGTTTCATGATGGTTCTCCTCCTGCTCGCTCCGACGAC
>CAZTHM010000534.1:0-2200 GCA_964613505.1 uncultured Acidobacteriota bacterium
GCTGCCCGCCGCGACAGAACGGCCCGAAGTCGTGTCGCGCTTCAGCCGTTTGAGATCGGCGCGCAGTTCGGCGGCGCTCTGGTAGCGCAGCTCGCAGTCTTTCTCCAGCGCCTTGGCGATGATTTCTTCCAGCTTGGGAGGCAGATTCGGATTCAGTTGCAGAGGCGGCGTGGGCGTCTCATGCAGGATGGCTCCAAAAATCGCCGCGGAGGTGTTGCCATGAAAGGGCAGGCGGCCGGTGGCCATTTCGTAAAGCACCACGCCGAGGGAGAAGACATCCGTGCGCGCGTCCAGCTCTTCACCGCGCGCCTGCTCGGGGGACATGTAGGCGACTGTTCCCATGGCCGTGCCCGGGCTGGTGAGGTGCTCTTCGGCCGCCCCCATCGTTGGCATCGCGTTCGCGCCCACCGCCTCGGCCACCGGCGAATGGCGCGGCGCTAATTTCGCCAGGCCGAAATCCAGAATCTTCGCCTGCCCGCGCGGGGTCAGAAAGATGTTGGCGGGCTTGATATCCCGGTGGACGATGCCCTTGGCGTGCGCGGAATCCAGGGCGTCGGCCAACTGGATTCCAAATTCCAGAATCTCGTCCGCCTGAAAGGGCTTGGCGCCGATGCGGTGCTTGAGCGTCGCGCCTTCCAGCAGTTGCATGACGATGAAAGGCTGGCCGTCCTGCTCGGCGATGTCGTAAATCGTGCAGATGTGGGGATGGTCCAGAGCCGAGGTGGCGCGCGCTTCGCGCTGGAAGCGCTCGAGGGCCTGGCGGTCTTTGGCGAGCTCGGGCGGCAGGAACTTGAGCGCCACCTGGCGGCCCAGCCGGGTGTCCTCCGCCTTGTAGACGACACCCATCCCTCCGCCGCCGAGCTTCTCCAGAATGCGGTAATGCGATACGGTTGTACCGACCAAAACGCCAAGCCCCTTTTGTTGGTGTGAAAACCTGTCTGACAATTATCTTAGCGGTCATCGCCGCCGAGCGCAAGCAGAAAGGGACGCCCCCACGGATTGGCGCGGGCAATTTTGTTGAATGTCTCCGCAGGCAGACCGTAATCAACCAGGCGCAGGTCTTTGCGGTCTTCCACGCCGAATGGTCTCGACGCCACGGACCGGCAGGATTAAGCTGTTCTGGAAGGCGAACAATGGCCGAATACGCTTTTCAGCCCGACCGTGTACGCGTGATTGAGAGCCCCGCGAATCCGCTCATCAAGGTGTTTCGCCGCGCCCTGGCGGAGGGCACGACGCGCGATGCGTGGCTGGCGGTGGAAGGCCCGTTCCTCGTCGAGGAAGGGTTGAACGCGAAGGAGCGCGCCGTCGTTCACAGCGTGCTCTTGGCGCAGAGCGAGAGGGGAAGATTCAGTAGTTTGCTCGCCAGGCTGCCCAAAGAGGCGGAAGTCGCCTGCGTGCCGGACCGCATCTTTAGGAAAATCGCTCAGACCGAAAGCCCGCAGGGAATTGCCGCTTTGGTCGAGATTCGCCAGGAGAAACTGGAATCGGTGCTGGCGCGCCACGACACGTTGCTACTTGTTGCCTGCGATCTTCAAGACCCGGGGAATCTCGGCACGATGATGCGCAGCGCGCAAGCCTTTGGCGCAAGCGCGCTGATCACACTGGAATCTACCGTCAGCCCGTTCAATCCCAAAGCGGCGCGCGCTTCGGCGGGAGCGGTGTTTCACTTGCCGGTATTCGCGGGAGAAAAGGTGGAGCCGCTCTTCCGGCAATTGCGCCAGGCGGGCGTATGCATCATCGCCGCTGATCGCCGCAGTCCCGCCTCGCTCACAGAGGCGGACTTGCGTGGCTCGGTTGCGATCTTGGTGGGGCAGGAAGCCGCGGGATTGCCACCAGATTTGTTGCATGAAGCGAATCTGCACTTGAGCATACCCATTCGCGAGGGTATGAATTCAATGAACGCCGCTGTCGCCGCCAGCATCTTTCTCTACGAGGCAGCGAGGCAAAGAGAATTTATCCATTGATCCATTGAATCATTGACTCATTGAAAGAACTTTCTGGCGAGGATTCTCAATGTCGCCGATTGCAGGCAATGAATCAATGGTTCAATGAATCAATGGAGCAATTCTAATGGGTCTATTCGAACCACCCACCACTGAAAGCTCCGCGGGCGCCGGGCGCGGCAAGTCGCCGCTGGCCGACCGTATGCGGCCGGAGACGCTCGAGGAGTTCGTCGGGCAGCTCCACATCCTGGGGGCGG
>CAZTHM010000535.1:0-2199 GCA_964613505.1 uncultured Acidobacteriota bacterium
GTAAATTGACCTCCCAGCATAACCCTGCCGTCAAGGATATCACCAAGACAGGCTCAACTCCGCAACGGCCCGCGCGTTGACTTACCCCCAAGCGCGACGTATGCTGGCGCTTCTCTCGGTTCCGAATTCGGAGCTCGAAGAAAAAAATCCTTCATTTCGTGGAGACGACAAAAATGCGCAGGCTGCACGGATTCCTGGCAATCGGACTTGTCACCTTAACCCTATCAGCCGCACGCCTCGCGGCCCAGGAGTGCCGGCAACCCGACGAAGAGAGCTGCAAAGCCGAGGCGCGCCGCAAGGCCGAAGAGCGCCGCAAGGCCGAAGAACTCCGGGATTACGTCAAGGCGAACTACACCAAGTACGAATACATGGCGCCCATGCGTGACGGCGTGAAACTCTTCGTCGCAGCCTACGCGCCAAAAGACACCTCGAAGCCGTACCCCATTTGGATGATGCGAACTCCCTATCACGTGGCTCCTTACGGAGTGGACAACTATCGCTCGACTCTCGGCCCCTCCGAGTTCTTCGCGCGTGACGGCTATATCTTTGCCTATTGTGACGTGCGCGGTCGCGGCAAGTCGGAAGGCCAGTTCGTGCACGTCCGCCCGTTCATTCCCAACAAGACCGGGAACCAGGTGGACGAGGCCAGCGACACCTACGACACCATCGAGTTTCTTCTGAAGACCATTCCCAACCATAACGGACGGGTGGGGACTTCCGGCACTTCCTACCCCGGCTTCTACGCCACCATGGCGGCGCTGAGCGGGCATCCCGCGCTGAAGGTTGTGTCGCCGCAAGCGCCGGTCACCGAGTGGTTCATCGGCGACGATTTCCGGCACAACGGCGCGGTCTTTCTCGCCCACGCGTTTGGTTTCTTCTCCTCCTTCGGCCGCCGAGAACCGGGAGAGAACGAAGTGCAGGGGCCGCGTTTCGATTTCAACACGCCGGACGGCTACGACTTCTTTCTGCGCATGGGATCTCTAGGCGACGCCGACAAGAAGTTTTTCAAGGGTGAGATCGAGTGGTGGCAGGATCTCATTACCCACGACACCTACTCGGACTTCTGGAAATCCCGCAACCCGCTTCCGTACATGAAAGACCTGAAGGCCGCCATGCTGACGGTGGGCGGCTGGTTCGATGCCGAAGACGTCTACGGCCCGCTCCACACCTACGACGCGATCGGCAGGCAGAATCCGGGCAAGGTGAATGTTCTGGTCGAAGGCCCGTGGTCGCACGGGCAGTGGAACGGAGGCCCCGCCGACCATCTGGGTGATGTGCGCTTCAATCAGAAGACCGGCGAGTTCTTCCGCGAGAAAATCGAATTCCAATTCTTCCAGCGCTTTCTGAAGGACAAGGAGGAGGAGAAACTCCCTGGAGCTTACGTCTTCGAGACAGGGCGCAACGAGTGGCATCAGCTCGACGCGTGGCCGCCCAAGAACGTCGCGAAGAAGACTCTCTATTTCGAAGGCGACGGGAAGCTGGCAGCCCAACGCCCCGCTTCGCCGGGCGAGGCATTTGACGAGTACGTGAGTGACCCGAACAAGCCGGTCCCGCACATCTCCTGGACCAGCACCGCGATGACCTACGAATACATGACCGGCGATCAGCGCTTCGCTTCTTCCCGAACCGACGTCCTGGTCTATCAGACCCAGCCGCTGGAAGAGGATTTGACCGTTGCCGGCCCGCTCACCGCGTCGCTCTTTGTCTCCACCACCGGCACCGACTCCGACTGGGTCGTCAAGCTCGTCGACGTCTATCCGGGCAATTTTCCGGACCCCGTCCCCGACGCGGAGAAAGCGCGCATGGGCGGATACCAGCAATTGGTGCGGGGTGAGCCCTTCCGCGGGAAATTCCGGAAGAGCTTTGAGAATCCGGCGCCGTTTGAACCCGGAAAGCCCGACAAGGTGGAATTCCAGCTTCCCGATGTCTATCACACTTTCCGGCGCGGCCACCGCATCATGGTGCAGGTGCAAAGCTCGTGGTTCCCACTCACCGACCGAAATCCGCAGAAGTTCATGAAGATTGACGAAGCGCGGCCGTCGGACTTTCAGAAAGCCACCCAAAGGGTGTTCCGTTCAGCGAAGCTGGCGTCGGGCATCACGCTGGGCGTCTTGCCGCCATCCGCCATTTCCACACGAGAGTGAAGACACGCCGCAGGCAGCACCCCTGCACGACACCCGACGGCGTGAAAATTGAAAA
>CAZTHM010000536.1:0-2197 GCA_964613505.1 uncultured Acidobacteriota bacterium
GTCAAAGGGTGGCTCAGCAAGACGCTCGAGTTGAAATATCGCACGGGCAAGAAGGAGAAATATTGGAACATCAGCCGTGACGACGGCAACAAACTCAAAGTTCTCCTGGACGCGCTCTTTGCCGCGGGCGCGAGAGAGTCGAGTCCCTTCCAGACGATGGTTTCGCTCTGCCCGTCCTGCCTGGCAGAGCTTACACCTCAAGTTTACCAATGCGCGAAGTGCGGACTGCAATTCAAGGACGAGAAGACGATGGTCCGCCGCTCGCTGATTATTCCAGGGGGCGGATACTTTTATACCGGCCACTGGTTTCTTGGCCTCGGCGACTTCATCGTCGAAGCCTACTTGCTCATTCTGGTGATCGTTTTCGTGACCATTGCGGCGGGCTTGATCACCGACCCGCTTGTTGACCCCGGTCAAGAGCCCATAGCGGGCGCGGCTGCCTGGATTGCCGCCGCCTTCATAGCCGGGATTCTTGGTTTGGAGAAGTGGTTGACGGTTCACCATTGCCGGCGCTTTGTCCGTGATTTCATCCCTCTGCGGTAACGAGTGCACCGAAGTTGGTCAGAAATCCTTCCATTCGCATGGGTGATCCCGTGCTCCCTATTTGACAATCTTTCGCGCCCAAGCATAGTATCGTCAATCGAAGTGGATTCTCGTCGTCTGGCGTGAGGCTGAGTGAACGAATGCCTGCGGGCGCGACGGTGGCCATCGTCAACGCTGAAGGTAACTCGCTCGATTCATTCGCGGATTTCGTTCTGGCCGGCAACGCCGGAGAAATATTACCGAGGCTCTTATGAGACAGGCATATTTGGATGGTTCTTCAGGAATTAGTGGTGACATGTTTCTGGGCGCGCTACTCGACGCTGGTTTCGACGCGCATCGCCTGCTGGGGGAACTGAAGAAGCTCTCGCTCGGCTTCTACAAGCTCAAGCGCACGCGCGCCACGCGCGGCGGAATCACCGGCACGCGGTTTGAAGTGGAAGCCGCCGGCGATCAACCGCATCGCAAGCTGAGCGATATCGAAGCGATTCTCGGCGCGCCGGGATTGAGCGAAGGCGTCAAAGAAAAAGCTCTCAAGATTTTCCGCAAGCTGGCCGAGGCGGAAGGCAAGATTCACGGCAAGCCCGCCGCCGATATCCACTTTCACGAAGTGGGCGCCGTGGACGCCATCATCGATATCGTCGGCGCGTGCGTGGGCATGGAAGCGCTTGAGATTTCCGAGCTGGTTTCGTCGCCACTCAACGTGGGCGGCGGGCGCGTCGAGGCCGAACACGGCTCACTGCCGGTGCCGGCGCCCGCGACGGCGGAGCTGTTGCAGGGAATTCCGGTCTACTCCTCCGGCGTCGAAGGGGAACTGGTGACGCCGACCGGCGCGGCAATTATCTCGACGCTTGCCGCGAGCTTTGGGCCGCTCCCCTCGTTCAAGATCGAGCGCATCGGCTACGGAGCGGGCGCCAGGGAATTTCCCAAGCACGCGAACGTGGCGCGACTCTTTCTCGGCGAGCGGTTGGAAGCAGTGAAGGCGGAAGTGGGCAAGCCTGGCGACGAACTCGTCTCGATCATCGAAGCTAACCTCGATGACATGAGCCCGCAACTTTACGGCTACCTGGTGGATCAGGCGCTCGCCGCGGGCGCGCTCGATGTGACGTGCGGTTCGGTGCAGATGAAGAAGAATCGCCCGGGATTGCAGGTGACGATCCTCACGACGCCTGACCGAGCTGACGCGCTCGCGCAACTCGTCTTCGAGCAGACCACGACCATCGGCCTGCGCATTTACGAGGCGCGGCGCAAAGTGCTTGAGCGCGAGCACGTGGAAGTGGAAACGCCTTACGGCAAGGTGAGGATGAAAGTCGCCAAGCGTGAAGGCAAGGTTTTGAACGCCGCGCCGGAATTCGACGACTGCCAGAAGCTCGCCGCAGAGAAGGCGGTGCCGCTCAAGGAAGTTATTCTCGCGGCACAGACGGCTTATCGGCAGAAGATTGGTCCATTGAATCATTGATCCATTGATTCATTGAAGAGCACTGGCCCAATCGCCCAATCCCGACAATGAGCCAATGATTCAATGAATCAATGGTTCAATAGTCCGATCACGTGATGAAGAAATTCTACCTGACCACTCCCCTTTATTATCCCAACGCCCGCCCGCACGTGGGCTCGGCGTACACGACGATCGTGTGCGACGTCATCGCGCGCTACA
>CAZTHM010000537.1:0-2197 GCA_964613505.1 uncultured Acidobacteriota bacterium
CCTGACGGAGAGCGTCCTCCTGGGCGTGGCGGGCGGCGGCGCCGGATGTCTGTTAACCGAACAATTACTATCACTCTTTGTTGCATTAGCACCTGTAGGAATTCCCAAACTTAGTCAGGCAACGCTGGACCTGCGCGCCCTGGGGTTTGCGGTGGGGGTCTCCATCCTCTCGGGTGTGGTCTTCGGGCTGGCGCCGTCGCTCGCCAAGCCCCGAGCCGAAGCGCTGGTCAGCCGGCCCGCGGCCGGAATCGCCCGCCACACCTTCCGGCAAGCCTTGGTCGCCCTGCAGGTCGCGATGTCGCTGGTGCTGCTGGCCGGAGCCAGCCTGCTCTTGCGAACCCTCTGGAACCTCCAATACCAGCCGCTCGGTTTGCAGGCGGAAGGCGTGATTACAGCGAACTTCGCGTTAGGCATCCAACGCTACCCTCAACCCGCCCTGCAACTGGCCTTCTACGACGAGTTGGAATCGCGCGTCCGGCGGCTTCCCGGAGTGACCACGTTCGCGCTCAGCGATTCCCTGCCCCCGGGTGGAATGATGCAGTCGAGTATCTTCGCCGGAATCGTCATCGAGGGCCGCCCGCGATTTGCCGAAGGCACAGGCGGAATGGTGGGATGGCGCGCCGTCACTCCGGGCTACTTCTCCGCTCTGCGCATTTCCATCCTGCGCGGCCGTGCTTTCGAAGAAGCCGACCGCAACCCGGACGAGCACGCCCTGATCCTGAGCGGCTCGCTGGCGCGCCGGCTGTTTCCCGACGAAGAGCCCGTCGGCAAGCGCCTGCAACTGCATGTGCAGCCTCCGTGGTTCACCGTGGTCGGCGTCGCCGCGGACGTGAAGAATGGCGGCCTCAACTTGCCCGCCGACCCCGAGTACTACGTTGTCCGCGGGCACGCGCCCGAGGACGCCACTCGCCACACCAGCTTGATCATCCGCAGCTCGCTCAATCCCAATGCCGTCGCCGGGTGGCTCCGTCCGGAGATTGCCGCTATTGATCCCACCTTGCCCTTGACCATCGAGACCATGACTCAGCGCATCGGCAGTCTAGCCGCGAGGCCGCGCTTCAACGCCGCTCTTCTCAGCCTCTTCGCCGCGCTCGGGCTGCTCCTCGCGGCAGTGGGAATCTACGGCGTGATCGCCTTCCTGGTAACTCAGCGCACCCAGGAGATCGGCATCCGCATGGCCTTGGGCGCCAATCGGACCGACATCCTCAGGCTAATCCTCCAGCAGGGGCTGGGAATGATTCTTGCCGGCGTCGGGCTTGGGCTGCTGGGCGCTTTAGCTCTTACGCGCTTCCTCGCCAGCCAGCTCTTTGACGTTCGGCCCACCGACCCTGTCACCTTCGGCCTGGCTTCGTTGCTGCTGGTCGGTGTCACGGGCCTGGCCTGCTACTTCCCCGCCCGAAAGGCCACCAAGGTTGATCCCATGGTGGCGCTGCGCTACGAGTAGCGCGAAAGCGCGTTCACGATGCCCTGGTCCAGGCAGTTCCGAGAGCCAATTCCCGCGATTTCGCGAGTGACATTTCGCCCGATCTGGAGTTAACTTGATTTGAAATCAATAACATTCCCGGATTTCCGTTAAGTCATTTTGTTTCTAGGACATTCCGGGGTCGTTCCAGGGCTTTCCGGAGCCGATCCTTTGTTATCAGTAACATTCCGGGGTCGTTCCGTCAAAAAAGGGTTACCAGGGGGGGCTAGAGGTCTAGGTAGCCGCAATGTCTGGGCCTCGCCCCTGGCACGCGCGCTTGTATCCGCCTGCACTTTCCTCCTCATGCCGGGCCTTCCCTCCCCCGCCGACCGCCTTCCGGCCAAGCCGCTTCCCACACAGAAAGGGCTGCGGAATGTAGCCTCCTGGAAAGATCTATTAGAGGCTATCACATTTAGCTAGATTTGTCAAGAGAAAAATGGTCTACCCGAGGCGAGGAGCGCTGGAGTGGTGCCGAAAGGTGCCGCGCGGGCACGGCGCGGGCGCGCCGTGCCCTGGCGGTCCTAGTTGACCTTCAACGTCAGGGTGGTGGTGTGAACCGCGCTGCCCGACGTTGCCGTGATGGTGACGTTGTAAGTTCCCGCCGGTGTTCCCACGTCTCCCGGCGGCACGTTGGCGGTTTCGCCGCCGCAAGCCGCCCAGAGCAGGGCCGTCATCATGACGGCCGCGAGAACCAACGCGTTGAGTCGTGCCCGGCGAGCGGAGGCGCTTCCGGCC
>CAZTHM010000538.1:0-2197 GCA_964613505.1 uncultured Acidobacteriota bacterium
GCGAGCAGTTCAGAGGCCAACTGCCGGCCGCTCCGCCGTGCCCGGTGGAACGTGACGGCGAAACGATGCGCCTCGTCGCGAATCTGCTGGATCAGGTGCAGCACGGGCGAGTGGCGGTCGAGCACGACCGGCTCATTCTCCCGCCCGTGGACGAAGAGAATCTCTTCCTTCTTGGCGATGCTGGCCAAAGGCTGATTGATGATCTGCAATCCCTCGAGCGCCTCTGCGGCAGCATGGAGTTGTCCGATCCCACCGTCCACCAGGACGAGCTCCGGCAACGGCTTCTTTTCTTCCTGCAGCCGCCGATACCGCCGTCCCACGACTTCGCGCATGCTGGCGAAGTCGTCGTTCCGCGGGACGGTCTTGATGATGAACTTTCGGTAGTCGGACTTCTTCATGCGCCCGGCTTCCCACACCACCATGGACGCGACGGTATCGGAACCCTGGATGTGCGATACGTCAAAGCACTCGATGCGGTTGGGCGGTTTGGGAAGGTCGAGCGCTTCCGCCAGACCTTCGAGCATTTCGCGCGCCTGCGGCTTGAGGATGCGGAACCGCCGCTCGAAAGAATGCCGCGCGTTCTTTGCCACCAGTTCCAGCAGGGCGCGTTTCTGGCCGCGTTGCGGCGTCAAGATTTTGAGTTTGCGCCCGCGCTTTTCCGACAACAGCTCTTCCAAAACTTCGCGGTCTTCAAAATCCACTGGCAGGTGGATCTCGCCCGGCAGGTACGGCTGATCCAGGTAGACCTGCTTGACCAGCGACGAAAACAGTTCGTGGGCGTTGAAGTCCTCCAAGTCTTCCCAGAAGAACTCACGGCGGTCCACTGCCCTGCCCCCCCGCAGGTGAAAGAGGTTGACGGCGACGAGCGCGCCCTCTTGATGAAACCCGAAAACGTCGGCGTCCTCGCCGTGCGACGCCGCCATCTTCTGGCGCTCGCGCAGTTGCTCGACGGTCGAGACCAGGTCGCGATAGCGCGCCGCCTCCTCGAACTGTTCCTTCTCTGACGCGGCGATCATGCGCGCGTGGAGGTCGCGCACCAAATCGCTTTCGCGCCCCTCGAGCAGCCAGCGGACGTCGCGCACCGCCTCGCCGTACCGCTCCGCCGTGGTCAAGCCCTCGACGCACGGCCCCAGGCAGCGCTTGATGTAGAACTGCAGGCAGGGGCGCGGGTGGTATCGCGTCAAGTCCACGCCGCACGACGGCACCAGAAAGCGGCGGTGGACCAGGTCCACGATTCGGTAGGCGAGGCGGGCGGGAAAATACGGCCCGAAGTAGATGGAGCCGTCCTTCCGCAGCCGCCGGGTCACGTACACGCGCGGGAAGCGCTCCCCGAGTGTCAGCTTGATGTAGGGATAAGATTTGTCGTCGCGAAGCAGGACGTTGTAGCGGGGCTTGTATTGCTTGATGAGATTATTCTCGAGCGCCGTCGCTTCTTTCTCGTTGTCGACCAGGATGGTCTCGAGGTCGGAGGCAGCGTCCAACATCGCGTCGCGTTTGGTGTCGGCCGGCCGCGACTCTTGGAAGTACGAGCGCACGCGGTGACGGAGCGATTTGGCCTTCCCGACATAGATAGGCCGGCCCGCCTCGTCCTTGAAAATATAGACGCCGGGCTGGGCGGGAAGAGCTTCGGCCTTTTGCGACAAGGATTCGTTCACCGCAGGACTCCAATGATTCCCATTATGCGCCGCGCTTCCAAAGTGTCAAATGATGGGCCGGGCGGCAGGTCTCCCCACCGAAGGTGGTTGCCCGAGGGCCGGGGCGTATTCTCCAAACAGTTAACAGCCGATTACGGGGCAAGGACGAGAGGACTTTGGGGCGGACCTTTCGAAATCGGACTTGTTGCCCGAGTTATCCCAAGTCCTTTGATTTCAGTCAGCTCTGAACGCAAAATGGAAGTCATTTTGGCGCGTGCCAAGCGGGCATTGGTCGTGTTTCGCGCCTTTCGGGCTCAATTCCAGACCCAGAACTAGCTTTGTTTTGGCCCTAATTTGAGGCCATGATCCTTTGTTTTCATTAACATCCCAGCTTTGCTCGGGCAAAAATAAACAATCTTTTTGTGCCACATGATTCCGAGCGCCACGTCCTCCGCAGCCCTCCCGCTAACATCTAGTAAACACTGTTTAAGGTGAAGGCGAGCCAAGTTCCTTCCCCCTCCCCAAAATTCGTGCCCCGCCCCACCCTGCGCCGGGCTATAGCC
>CAZTHM010000539.1:0-706 GCA_964613505.1 uncultured Acidobacteriota bacterium
TCAGCAGGGTGGTAATCAGAAGAAAGGCGATACCCACGGAAATTGAGTGTGCGACCGTCGTAGCGACGAAGCGGGTGAGCGTATCTTCCAAAGCCGCCTCGATGGCGTGCGCCATGATGGATTCGCCGAGCGCGCCCATCATCAAACTGGCCACGGTAATCCCCAGCTGGATTCCGGAGAAAAGCAGGCCGAGGTCTGAAAGCAGCGTCAACACGAGGCGGGCCCGCGGCTTCCCTTCGCGCGCCAATTGCTCGAGCCGCGTCCGGCGCACAGTCAGGAGCGCGTATTCCGCGGCCACAAAAAAGGCATTCAGCGCAATCAGGCCGACAATCAGCAGAGCCTTGGCGAAAGCCACCATAGTTAAAGTCCCCGTGAGACCCTGATTGTAGCCTCAAAGCTGGGAGGAGTCCAAAGCCCCGACCGGCAGCCGCCGCGCGACGCGATCGCGCTTGAGGAAGCAACAGCCGTCGCGAGGGTATGTGCTAGAATCGGAATTCAGGGCAGCGCAGGAAATATCATGAGTGAGAACGGCCGCCAGATTCTCAAAACCGTGTGTCCACTGGACTGCCCGGATACGTGCAGCGTCCTGGTCACCGTCGAAGACGGCCGCGTCACGCGCCTCCAGGGAGACTCGGAGCATCCCATCACGCGCGGCTTTCTCTGCCACAAGGTGGCGAACTACGACCGGCGGCTCTACTCGCCGCTT
>CAZTHM010000539.1:716-2187 GCA_964613505.1 uncultured Acidobacteriota bacterium
CGTCACCTGGGAAATGCAGGGCCTCGACTATCCGTCGCTCGAGAAAGGGCTTCCTCCGTACGAGCCGCGTGGATGCCAGCGCGGCATCTCGTTCTCCTGGTACCTCTACTCGCCGCTTCGCGTGCTCCATCCCATGCGGCGCGCGGGCGTGAAGGGCGAGGGAAAATTCGAGCGCATCAGTTGGGACGAAGCGCTCGACGAAATCACCGCGCGCTTCAAAAGCATTGTCACTACATACGGCGGCGAAGCCATCCTTCCCTATTCCTACGGAGGCTCGCTCGGCATTGTTCATCGCCTCGCCGGCCATCGATTCTTCTACCGACTGGACGCGAGCCGGTTGTTGCGGACCATCTGTGACACCGCCGCCATGGCCGGATGGGAAATGACCCTCGGCAAGAACACTTCAACGGACCTCAGAGTAGCTGAGGGATCGGATTTCATTCTCATCTGGGGGATGAATATCGCCGCGACCAGCGTGCACTTCGTTCCCATCGTCAAGACGGCAAAAAAGCGCGGCGCGCGCGTCGTGATGATCGATCCCTGCCGCAACCGGACATCACACCTCGCCGACGAACAACTCATGCTGCGGCCCGGCACTGACGGCGCGCTGGCTCTGGGCCTGATGCACATCCTCATCCGCGAGAAGCTGGTTGATGAAGAATACGTCCGCGAGTACACGGTCGGCTACGACGGTCTCCGCGAACACGTCCTCGCGCATTATCCCGTCGAGCGCGTCAGCGGCATCACCGGCATCCCGGAAGAACAGATCGTCCGCCTGGCGCGCGACTATGGTCAGGCGCGCGCGCCGTTCCTCCGTGTCGGCTTTGCCCTGACGCGCCACGAGAACGGCGGCATGGCGATGCGGTCCATCGCTTGTCTGCCGGGGCTGGTCGGCGCCTTCCGCAAGCCCGGCGGCGGCGCGCACCACGATAGCGGCCCGTGCTTCGAGCTCAACTACGACCGCGTCACGGGCAAGGACCAGTTCCAGCCCGCGACGCGCGAAATCAACATGGTGAAGCTGGGCGAAGTGCTCCTCGAAGAGGAGAACCCGCCCGTCAAGGCGCTGTACGTCTACAACTGCAATCCTGCGGCAATCGCGCCCGACCAAGCGCGCGTCCACGCCGGACTCCGCCGGGAGGACTTGTTCACTGTCGTCCACGAGCAAGTGCACAACGATACCGTCGATTTTGCCGATGTCGTGCTACCCGCGCCGACGTTTCTCGAATATCTCGACCTCTACAAAAGCTACGGGCACCACTACCTGCAAATCGGCAAGCCGGTCATCGCGGCGCTCGGCGAGGCGAAGCCGAATCTGGAAGTGTTCCAGTCATTGGCTCGGCGCATGGGATTTGACGACGCGTGTTTCAGCCTCAGTGAATTCGAAGTCATGCAGGAGGCGCTCGATTCGCCCTCGCCCTTCGTGGCGGTAATCGATTTCGAGAAGCTGAAGTCAGGTGCAACGGTGCGCCTG
>CAZTHM010000540.1:0-2165 GCA_964613505.1 uncultured Acidobacteriota bacterium
GGGGCACGGCCTATCCGCTCCTCTGCTGGTACATGTGGGAGCAATACGGCGACCGAAGAATTCTCGAGGAAAACTACGAGGGGCTGAAGAAATACGTCGAGTTCTTACGCACCAAAGCTCCCGACAACGTGCTGCGCTACTCTTACTATGGCGATTGGGTGGCGGTGGAGAAAACGCCCGGCGCGCTGGTCTCCGATTTCTATTACTACTACGACGTTCAGGTGCTCGCGAAAATCGCCAAGCTGCTCGGCAAGTCCGAGGATGAGCAGACCTACACGCAACTGGGCACGCAAATCAAGGAGGCGTTCCACCGCGAGTTTTACGACGCCAAGCGCGGCGTCTACGCCAACGGCACGCAGACCGCGAACGCTCTTGCCCTGTTTCTCGACCTCGTCCCCAAGGATGCGCAGGGCACGGTCAGCGGGAGCCTCTTCAACGACATCGTCTATTTGCACGATTCGCACGTGACGACGGGCTTTATCGGCGTCAAGTATCTGTTGCCGCTCCTCACGCGCAACGGGCAGTCGGACTTGGCGTACGACCTGGCCGCGAAGACCTCCTATCCAAGCTGGGGTTATATGATCGAGAACGGCGCGACGACGCTCTGGGAACTCTGGCAGAAGCGCCTGGGGCCTTCGATGAATTCCCACAACCACCCCATGATGGGCAGCATCGGCGCGTGGTTCTATCAAGCGCTGGCGGGAATCAACGCCGAGACGCCGGGCTACGAGCGCCTCCGCATCGCGCCGCAAGTGGTGCGCGACCTTACTTGGGCCAGCGCGTCGGTGGAATCCGTGCGCGGAACTATTTCGTCGTCGTGGACACACTCTCCTGGAATTATTACACTGGATGTTGTGATTCCTATGAATAGCGTCGCGACGGTGACGATCCCGAAGGAAGAAGAAATGACGGAGGTGACGGTCCGCGAAGGCGAGCGCGTGGTCTGGGAGAACGGCAAGTTCGTGCCGGGCGCGCCCGGGGTGACCGGCGGGCGCCAAACAAGCGGCGACATCGTGCTCGAAGTCGGCTCGGGCCGTTACAACTTCAAGCTGACCGGAAAGTAGCGCCGCCCTTCAGGGCGGCAGTGATTGGCAGCGCCGCCCCCGGTGCTGTAAACTTAACGGTTTCCCAATAACGCCGGGCTCGGTCCGTGCGGATTCAGCGGCTCAGAATTCAGATGGAGGGTGCGATGGCACAACCCTGGAAAACAAATAGGTGGTTTGTCAGCCCCTGGTGTTATCTCCCCAAGGTGCGCAAGAAATTCAACTTCCCGAAGAAGATCAAGATTCACGACGTCACGCTGCGCGACGGCGAGCAGCAGACCGCCGTGGTCTTCCGCAAGGAAGAGAAAGTCGCAATCGCCAAAAAACTCGACGCCATGGGCGTGCACCGCATTGAGGCGGGCATGCCGGCGGTTTCGCCCCAGGACCGCGCCGCGGTTTGCGAAATCGCCAGCCTGGGACTCAAGGCGGAGATCTTCTCCTTCTCGCGCTGCCTCATCGCCGACATCCAGGCCGCCAAGGAATGCGGCGTCAAAGGCGTGATCGTCGAGATTCCTTCCAGCGATCACATTATCAAGAACGCTTACGGCTGGACCGTGAACCGCGCCATGAAGTCTTCGATCGAGGCGACGCTGGCGGCGAAGGAAGCCGGACTCTACACCGTCTTCTTCACCATCGATTCGACGCGCACCGAGATCGACCGCCTGCTCGATATCGCCGAGACGGTCGCCTCGGAAGGCCACATGGACGCTTACACGATTGCCGACAGCTTCGGCGGATGCACGCCCGAGGCCGTCTATCACGTGGTCAAGAAAGTGGTGAAGCGCCTGAAGAAGCCGGTGGAGATTCACTGCCACCAGGATTTCGGCCTGGGCGTGGCGAACACCATCGCGGCGCTCGCGGCCGGAGCCTCCGTCGCGCAGGTCACCATGACGGGGCTCGGCGAGCGCGCCGGAAACGTGCCGCTCGAAGACACCGTGCTGGCGCTCAAGTGCCTTTACGGCGTTGACCTCGGCATCAAGACCGAGATGTTCTGCGATGTTTCGCGATTCATTCTCGAGCGCGCCAAGGTGACGATTCCCGGCAATCGGCCCATCGTCGGCGATATGCTGTATCAGATTGAGTCGGGCATCGTCGCGGGATTCTTCCGCAAGGCGCGCGAGC
>CAZTHM010000541.1:0-2157 GCA_964613505.1 uncultured Acidobacteriota bacterium
GCCATGGAGTGCCTGGACGGCCAGACGCTCCGCCACCGGATCGAAGGCAAGCCGCTCCGCACGGAGACGCTCTTCGAGCTGGCCATTCAGATCGTCGATGCGCTCGATGCCGCGCACGCGCAAGGCATCGTCCACCGCGACATCAAGTCGTCGAACATTTTTGTGACGCAACGCGGTCAAGCCAAGGTCCTGGATTTTGGACTCGCCAAGCTGGTGCCCCGCCCCAAGCGCGTCGCGGAGGCCGTCGGCGTGGTCGCGGTTGACACGGCTGCCTCCACGGAGACCCATCTGACCAGCCCCGGCACGGCTGTCGGCACGGTAGCGTACATGTCTCCCGAGCAGGCGCGTGGCGAAGATATCGACGCGCGCAGCGACCTGTTTTCCTTTGGCGTCGTGCTCTACGAAATGGCCACGGGCGCGTTGCCTTTCAAAGGCAACACCTCGGCGGCCATCGTTGGCGCGCTCCTCTACGAATCACCCGTCTCGCCCTTGCGGCTGAATCTCGACCTGCCGCCGCAGCTCGAATATGTCTGCTCCAAGGCGCTGGAGAAGGACCGCAACCTGCGTTACCAATCCGCCTCCGAGATCCTCTCCGACCTGAAGCGATTGAAGCGCGAAGTCGATTCGGGCCGCCTGAGCGCGGGCGCGGCGCAAAGGGCCTCGGGCTCCATGCCGGCGGTGGCGGCCGAGAAATCGGTCGCGGTTCTCTACTTCAACAACACCAGCGGCGATAAAGAGGACGAATACTTCCGCGACGGCGTCACTGAGGACATCATCGCCGAGCTTTCAAAGATCAAGGAATTGCGCGTGTATCCGCCTTCCGCGGTTTTCGGGTTCCGCGACAAGGTGGTGGCGGAGCCGCAGGTCGGCCAGCAGTTGAACGCCGCTTATGTACTGGGTGGGAGCCTGCGCCGCGCCGGCAACAATCTCCGTCTTATTACCCAGTTGGTGGAGACGCGCACCGGCCACACCGTCTGGGCGGACCGATTCAACCGGCAGCTCGAAGATGTCTTCGCGATTCAGGACGAGATTGCGAATAGCATTGCCGGGGCTCTGAAGCTGGCCTTGACCGAGCAGGAAAAGCAGGCCATCAGCAAAGCCCCCACGGCCAGCGTGAAAGCCTACGACTTCTACCTGCGGGGGCGGCAATTCTTCCATCAGTTCCGGCGCAAGAGCTACGAGATCGCTCGCCAGATGTTCGACCGGGCCATCGAGATTGACCCCAACTACGCGCGCGCCTACGCGGGAATCGCCGACTGCCTTTCTTTCCTTTACAGCAACTTCGACACCAACCCCAATCTCCTCGATGAGGCGGACACGGCCAGCCGCAAGGCTCTCGAACTCGACCCAGACCTTGCCGAGGCCCACGCCTCGCGCGCCCTCGCCTTATCGTTGCGCAAGAAGCACGATGAGGCCGCGAAAGAGTTTGAAGAGGCGCTGCGCCTGGACTCCAATCTCTTTGAGGCTTACTACTATTACGGCCGGTCGTTGTTTTCCCAGGGAAAAATGAAGGAAGCCGCCGAACTGTTTGTCAAGGCGCACCAAGTTAACCCTGACGATTTTCAGGCGCCCGCGCTGCTCGCCCCGGTTTACAAAGGCCTGGGCAAGATCGCCGAGGCCGAGGCCGCCTACCGTCGCACCTTGCAGCTCGTCGAGAAGCACATCAAGGTTTATCCCGACGATGTGCGCGCCATCTATTTCGGCGCCAGCGCGCTGGTCCAGTTGGGCGAGCGTGCCCAGAGCTTGGAATGGAATCGCCGCGCCCTGGCATTGGAACCCGACGACCCCGGCGTCCTCTACAACGTCGCCTGCGTCTATGCGAGTTTGGGCGAGTTGGATCTGGCCATCGACTGCCTGGAAAAAGCCGTCAAGTCCGGCATGGCCCAGAAAGATTGGATCGAGCACGACTCCGACCTCGACCCCCTACGTACTCACCCCCGCTTCCAGGAATTGCTGCAACGCCTTTAATTCCGGCCCGCGCCCGGCGCGCCGGTGCACGAGAGCGTCACACCGCCAGGTCACTAAAGGGTTGCCGTTACATTTCCCTTGTGGTAACTATCTCTGCTGGCGCGGCTGATCGCTGGAGACGTTAGGTCCGTCCGCTGACGGATTAGGCGGGTCGGCCTAAACAAGAGTTAGCCGCCTTGGATCGGCAGA
>CAZTHM010000542.1:0-2130 GCA_964613505.1 uncultured Acidobacteriota bacterium
TCCGTATGAAGTCCGATCCCAGTGAAATCGGAATTGCACAATTCATGGAAGGCAATGTCTGCCGCTGCGGCACGTATCCACGAATCCTGGCGGCGGTCCGGCGCGCGGCAGAGCTATTACGGAAGACTCGGCCATGAGTTCGAAGCCAAACGAACAATTCGTTTTGGAGCCCGAGCGGTATGAGTTGACCGCTCCGCCCTCCTACCACTTCGACCTCGACCGCCGAGAGTTCTTCCGTGTCATGGGCGCTGGCGTGGCGGTCTTCCTGGTGTGCCGAAGCGAGCTGGCCGCGCAGGAATCCGGGGGAGCGCGTCGCGCGTCGCGGGATTCGCAGCCCAAGGAGATCGGCGCGTGGCTGCATATCGGGGAGGATGGTGTCATTTCGGTATTCACGGGCAAGGCGGAACTCGGCCAGAACATCCGCACCTCGCTCACCCAGGCGGTGGCGGAAGAACTACGAGCCCCGGTCGCCTCGATTCGGATGGTGATGGGCGACACCGACCTGACGCCGTATGAGATGGGAACGTTCGGCAGCCGCACGACGCCTTACATGGCGCCGCAGTTGCGGCGAGTCGCCGCGGCAGCACGGGGTCTGCTGGTCGAGATGGCCGCGAAGCAGTGGAATGCCGAGCCGGGCAAGCTTGTCGCCGGCGATGGAAAGGTCTCCGACCCGGCGAGCGGGCGAAGCCTTGAATACCGTGAGCTCGCGAAAGGACAGGCACTCGCCAAAGCGATTGCGGAAGAAGTTCCACTCACGCCTCCGACGGAGTGGAAAGTCGCCGGACATCCTGTGCCGAAAATCAACGGCGCGGACTTCGTGACCGGAAAGCATCGCTACGCGTCGGACTTGAAGCTCGAAGGGATGCTGCACGGAAAGATGGTACGCGCGCCGTCGTTCGGAGCCACACTCAGTTCCGTCGATGCGAGTGCGGCGGAAGGGATGCCCGGCGTGACCGTCTTGCATGACGGCAATTTCGTGGGCGTAGCGGCAGAAAGCGAGACGAAAGCCTCGCGGGCGGCGGCTGCGATTCGGGCGGAGTGGAAATCGACGCAGCAGATTTCCCGCAGTGAACTCTTCGATTATCTGAAGAAGCATGCCCGACCCGGAGAAGGCCGACACGAATCGGGCTCGGTGGATGATGCGCTCGCTCACGCTGCCCACCGGCTCGAAGCCACCTACACGGTCCAATATATCGCCCACGCGCCGCTCGAACCCCGCGCCGCCGTGGCGGAGTGGAAAGACGGCAAGCTCACCGTCTGGACGGGCACGCAGCGGCCCTTCGGCGTGCGCGACGAATTGATGGAGGCGTTCCGCCTCGGCCCGGACCGCGTGCGCGTCATCGTTCCGGACGCAGGCGCAGCTTACGGCGGCAAACATACGGGCGATGCGGCCATCGAAGCGGCGCGGCTGGCCAAAACTGCGGGACACGCCGTGAAAGTCGTCTGGACGCGCGAAGAGGAATTCACCTGGGCCTACTTCCGACCGGCGGGAGTCATCGAAGTTCGCAGCGGCGCACAGACGGACGGAACGCTCGTGGCGTGGGAGTTTCACAATTACAATTCCGGCGGCGCGGCCATCCGCACGCCGTACGACGTCCCGAACCAACGCATCGAGTTTCACCCCGTCGATTCGCCCTTGCGCCAGGGGTCCTATCGGGCTCTCGCCGCGACCGCAAATTTCTTCGCACGCGAATCGCATATGGACGAAATCGCACGGGCAGCGAGGATGGACCCGCTGGAATTTCGCCGGAAGAATTTGAAGGACGAGCGCCTGCGTGCGGTCTTCGAGGCTGCGGCGAAGGCGTTTAGCTGGGACCGAAAGAAAACTTCGCCGGGTCAGGGCTTCGGAATCGGCGGAGGGATCGAGAAGGCCGGCTACGTGGCAACTTGTGTCGAAGTTGCGGCCAGCCGCTCCACCGGGAGCGTGAAGATCGTGCGCGTGGTGACGGCGTTCGACTGCGGTCCAGTCGTCAACCCCGATGGCCTCAAGAACCAGATCGTCGGCTGCATCATTATGGGACTGGGCGGCGCGCTTTTTGAGGGAATCGACTTCGAGAATGGGCGCATTCTCAACAATCGCTTCTCACAATATCGCGTCCCGCGCTTCAGTGACGTGCCGCCCATTGAAGT
>CAZTHM010000543.1:0-2129 GCA_964613505.1 uncultured Acidobacteriota bacterium
GCCTATAACTACGACATCGAGCGCGTCAAGCGCTGCGTCATCCATTACTCCGCGCCCAACGGCATGGTCTACCCCTTCTGCACCTACAACTCCGGCCCCTGCTACCGCGAGAAGATCGAGCGCGAATTCTCGACCCCGTTCGACTTGAAAGCCGCCAAAACTTCGCCCTCGAACGGAAACGGGAACGGCCTTGTGCAAGTCGAGACGACTCTTGTCTAGATCGAACTGGGGAGATGCGCTGTTCGAATCCTGGTGTCCCAGAATAATTGGCAAAAGGGGGTCACTGCTATGGTAGTACGAGTCACATGCTTTAGTTTCGCGTTGCTGCTGGCGGCGAACGCCGCGCCGGGTGCTCCACCCGCCACGCCGGTCCCTGTCGTGATGCAAGCCGTCGCGCCGCAGGCGGCGGCGTCCGCGCAGCCCGACCTCACGACGGGGAAGGCCGACTTCATCCCCGGCGACAAAACAATCTTCTACGACGATTTCACCGACATGGCTGGCGATGAACCGCCTCCGCATTGGAAGGTGCGCGGCGGGACGGCGGAACTGCGGACAGGCGGGGGTGTGCGGCAACTTACGGTGACATCGCGACGAGTTGTGCTCACGCCGAACCTGACTGCCATCCCGAAAAACTTCACAATTGAAGCCGAAGTGAAGTACAACGGCCACGACACTGTTGCGAACTGGAGGTTCTTCAAGAAGGCAGGCGGGGAGGCGATGTTCTTTCGCGCAGCGGTGGTTTACGACAAACTCTCATTCTTCTTCAAGGTCGGCAATGAGACGATCACGCAGCAGTATCTCCAAATGAACTGGAGCCAACCGGTGAAGCAGGCCTTGTGGGCCCAAAACGGCCGCCTGCGTTTTTACATCAACGGCCAGAGGGTCTTTGACGTGAACCAGATCGACCTGCCGGAACTGGCCGCGCCGGAAGTGACGCTGGAAGCAGGCCCGGGCGGACGTAATGAACCGGACAGGCACGTCGGCATCCGCTTCATCCGCTTCGCTGAATCCACGCCTGACTTCAGCCAGATGATCAGTTCCTCGGGACGCTATGTCACGCATGGGATTCTTTTCGACACCGACAGCGACCGCCTCAAGCCAGAGTCCGCGCCGGTCATCAAGTCGATTGCCCGCGGCCTCGAGACGAATCCGAACCTGAAACTTCAGATCGCAGGCCACACTGACTCGACCGGCAACGCCGATCACAACCTCGACCTGTCGAAACGTCGAGCCGAGGCTGTGAGGGCGGTGCTGGTCGCGCAATTCAAAGTGGACGCCGCTCGGCTGACGACGGCCGGCCTGGGCGCCACGAAACCGATCGACTCGAACGACACGCCGCAGGGCCGCGCCCAAAACCGGCGCGTGGAGTTCGTGAGGCAGTAGGCGAGCAGCGCGTAGGTTCTCTCCCATCGTGGGGAAGACACGAGCCACGGTTGTCGTGTCTCTGACCGAAGCGTGTAGCCTAAGGTTCGCCTCTCAAATCTTGCGACATTTCCATTTCTGTGAAAGACCTCGCAGTGCTGCAGGTGGGGACTTGCGCGGCCAGATTCAACTCTCGCTGTGGAACTCTGCGGGAATGCGGTTTGCTGCCAGCCAGCTCCTGAAGTTGGGCAGGGTGGGGAAGCGTTAATTGAGGAGCAAGAGGAGAAGGGTGTCCTTATGTTCGGAGCTGGCGTCCAACAGGGATTCCAGGCGCCCTGGAGAGCCGGGAATGCCTTGGGTGTCCATCCACGCGAGCGCGCCGGACACGGTCTTGCACTGTTCTTCAAAGAGACCTCGCAGAACTGTCTCCTTATCGTCCTTGTTCACCAACACGGAGTCTTCAAACTCGTAACTGGCCTCCTCGCCTATATGCTGAGCGGACATGTACAGGTTTCCGTCGTCGTCCACTTCGGCGTCCAGGTAAACGGAGAACCGGTCGGTCCTATACTCACGCATCCGGATTTTCTTGATGGGTTCTTGCACTCGATTTCTCTCCGCCGCGTGCTCGCCCGCTGTTAGTGACATCTTCGGCGGCGGCCCCCTCACCCGTCCCGATCAGATCGGGACACCCTCTCCCGCGGGGAGAGGGCTGGGGCAGGCGGGAGGTGGGCGACGGTTTCCCGTCTGCCGTATGCCACATACGACAT
>CAZTHM010000544.1:0-2122 GCA_964613505.1 uncultured Acidobacteriota bacterium
GTTGAGGCCCGCCGGACGGTGCTCGGCCTGGGCGTGGGTCATCACATTCAGGTCAAGACCACGACGGGCAAGGAATATCACGGGAACATCCAGACGATCGACACCGACACCTTCACGATGCTGCCCGACCGCCAGACCGCGCCGGTCGAGATTCCGTTCTCACAGGTTCAGTCCGTCGAGCAGAACCTCAGCACGGTTGCAAAGATCGTGATTGTCGTCGCTGTAGTCGCAGTGGTTGCCCTTGTCGTGCTGGTTGCTGTCTACGTGGACGCCATCACCAAGTCGTTTTAGGAACAAAGCGAAATTGGAAATTTGAAAATCGAAACTGGAAATTGGAAAATCGAAATTGGAAAATCGAAATTCGCAAATCCAAAATCACAAATCAAAAATCGAAAATCGTCACGTCAAGCCGACGAATCAAATATCTCCTCGTAAGGAATCCATTTTTCCTTAAGCCAGTTCCGAACGGCGTGAACGTGGGGGAAGTGTTGGGCGAAGGCCTCGAGCATCGCCTGGTCATCCGGGATCGCCGTGCCAGTTCGTTCTTCCAGCAGCGCGATCAAACGTGGTTTGTGGGCGGATTCGATTCTCCAGTACCACGCCACATCATGACCCATGCTGGATTGCGCCTCGGGGCTGAAGTCGAACAGTCCGAGTTCGATTCGTCCGTCTACCAGCACGCTGGCCCAGGCGGATGACTGGGTCCCTTGAAAGGGGCTCACCAGCTTAATTTCAAGCCGGTTTTTGGATTCAGATTCTTCCATGCTGGGGGCCTTTTCCAACCGTGGCTACGATAACCTGCTTAACCCAAAATCCAAAATCTAAAATCCAAAATCCCAAATCGCCGCGCTAGGGTTCTTTGACCTCGCGGAGCAATCGGGTGGCATCGAATTCGCGCTTGGCGTCTTCGGCGCGGCCGAGCTGCTGATACGCCTGCCCGAGCAGATAATGGGCGAGGTAATTGTTGGGGTCCATCTTGAGCGCGCGCTCGAGAAACCCGGCGGCCAAATCGGGGCTGCCTTTTTTCATCTGCACTTTGCCCATCAGAATGAACGGCCCGGTGAAATTCTGATTCAGCCAGATGGCCTGCTTGAGCGCCTGCTCGGCCTCGCGCCATTTTTCCAGGCGCGTGTAGGCGTCGCCCATGCGCCAATAGACCAGCCAGAGGATGGGATTGAACTCGAGCTCTTTGCGGAACTCCTCCAGGGCGGCATCGGTTTTCGACCGGAAGAGATAAATCTCGCCCAGCAGAAAGTGCGCCATGGGAAGGCGCGGGTCGAGTTCGAGCGCCCGTTTGAGTTCAGGGATTGCCTGTTCGTCAAATTCCTGGCGAAGCATCATCTGTCCTAGCACCAGGTGAGCGTTGGGGGAGTCGGCCGCGACGGCGAACATCTGGGCGAAGGCGGCGCGCGCCTTCTCGTACTCGCGCGATTGGAGGTAGGTGATGCCGAGGATGTACGAGCCCGTCACATCGGGATGGGCAACCGCGGATTGAACCCTCTCGAGCAGGGGCAGGGCTTTGGGGAGCTGCCCCATCAAGTAGTAACTCAGCCCCAGGAGCTGCGTCGACTCGAGGTCGCTCGAATCTTCGCGCAGCGCCGCTTCGAGGTGCGCGGCCGCGGAAGGGTAGTCGGGCTTGGCGTAATAAGCTTTGCCCAGCCGGGCTTCCACGCCGTGAATCTTGGGAACGGCCTTGGCGAGATCGCTGAGCAGCGCGATCGCCGGCTCGAGCTTTCCCTGATTCATCAGTGTTTCGGCGCGCACGAGGTCTTCCGGCGGCGGCAAAGACGCTCTCGCGCACGCGTCTTGCGCGCGCATGCCCGGAGCAAAAACCAGGATCACCAGCGCGAGTTTTCCAATCCCGTGCCCTGGCCGCAGTTCCATCCGAGAACCCCCGCTGTGATGTTACTACAATGCGGTAGCGGCGGTCTCTGACCGCCGTGCGGCGGTGGGGACATTGCCATGCGGTGATGAGGATATCGCCGCTACAAAAAAAAGAGGAGCTCACTTTCGCGAGCTCCTCTGGGTAAATCAACCTAACACGTTGTCCCACGCCGCAGCGAATCTCCCGCGGCGCTCGGCCGGTTAGAAAGTAAACTTGAGCGCGAACTGGAAGCGCCGC
>CAZTHM010000545.1:0-2113 GCA_964613505.1 uncultured Acidobacteriota bacterium
CGTTCCGACGCGCCAGTCGTACATCATGGCTGTGGTCCGGCCCGAGGAACGTACCTTTGCAAGTGGGGTCACCAATCTGGCGCGGAATGTCGCTCGATCACTTACGCCGTCGCTCGCCGGCTTCGTCATGCAAAAGGTGGCCCTCGCTATGCCGCTGTTTTTGGGTGGCGCGATCAAGATTGCCTACGACGTTCTGCTCTACTCCGCCTTCCGAAAGCTGAAGCCCCCGGAAGAGGAAAAGACAGCGGAATCTGTTAGCACCTCTGAAGGCGGCGTCCCGGCCGCACCTCCTTAGATTACTTTCCTAAGAAATTATGAATTCTGAATTATGAATTATCAAATAAGTCGCATTGGTTTGCTTTCATAATTCACCATTCATAATTCAGCATTTTCCCTCACTCGTACCGCAAGGCCACCAGGGGATCGACCTTGGTAGCACGGCGGGCGGGGAAGTAGCACGCCAGCAGCGCCACGGCCATCAACAGCGAGGCGACGCCGGCAAAAGTCGCCGCATCCGTCGCACCCACGCCATAGAGGAAGCTCGAAAGGAACACCGTCAGTGAAAGCGCTCCGGCCAAACCTAACCCCACGCCGAGGGAACTAAGCAGTGCCCCTTGTTTCAGCACAGATAACAAGATTTCCCGTCGCCCCGCGCCCGAGCGTCTTCAGAATGAGCATGTCGAGCGTGCCCTGAATCAGGTCGCCGGGCTTTTCTGGTCTCTCCCCCATAAGTCCTTTAGGGGAGTGTGCTGGGGGACGGTCATTATGTCAATGGGTAATAAGCATACCGATTGGGGCTCGGCGACAGTGCCGGAACCGGCTGTCCGCCCGGGTAGGGCCTAGCCTTTCCCCGGCCCTGGCCGACGCAAAAGCCGGCCGTACAACATGGCCTGCGGCGCAAGGCGTCACATTTTGCTCAGGCGATTCACTTGCAAGGATGAGCTTCAGCGTTATAATCCCCTCTGGTCCAGGGAACCTTCCGCATACTTTCCGGACAAACGCTGATGACCGGCAAGGAAGACGACGAACAACTGCTCAAGACGCCTCCGGAGTTGGCGCAGCGCACTACTCCCTACGGCACCCCCACGCCGGGCGAGGCCACGACGGGCGAATTCGATTTCGCTCCCGCGTCGCTGGCGGGGCTGCGCGAGCGCTACGACCTGGAGGCGGAGCTCGGCCGCGGCGGCATGGGCATTGTTTACCGGGCGCGCGATCGAGAGACCGGGGGCGTTGTCGCGCTCAAGGTCCTGCGGCCGGAAATCGCCTCGCGCCCCGACGTGATCGAGCGCTTCAAGTCCGAACTCCTGCTCGCCCGCAAGGTTACCCACAAGAACGTGTGCCGGACGTATGAACTGCTGCGGTTCGGCAACACGGTCGCCATCGCCATGGAATACGTCGAAGGAGAGAGTTTACGCGGCCTCGTCAATCGCGTCGAAGCGTTGCCGGTCCGGCGCGCGCTGAAGATTCTCCGCCCGGTGCTGACCGGCCTGGCGGAGGCTCACGCTCAGGGCGTGGTGCATCGAGACCTGAAACCAGAAAACATCGTCGTCGCCCGCGACAACCAGGTCAAGGTCATGGACTTCGGGATCGCGCGCTCGGTGGAAGCTCAAGCTACCCAAACCGGTTCAGTTCTCGGCACGCCCGCCTATATGAGCCCCGAGCAGGCAGAAGGGAAGCCCGTGGATGCGCGGACGGATATCTACGCGCTCGGCCTCATCATGTATGAGTTGTTCGTCGGGCGCCCCGCCTTCCAGGCGGAAACCCCCGTGGGACTCGCCTACAAACAGATCCACGAGAAACCGCTCCCGCCTCGATCCGTCGATCCCTATTTGCCGGTATTTCTCGAGCGCGTCATCGAGAAGTGCCTCGAAAAGGACCCGAAGAAACGCTTCCAGTCCGTCGCCGAACTCGAAGCCGCGCTGGAGGAACAGGCGGTCACCGAGGCGCCGGAAGCAGAACCCGCACCCGCGCCGCATCTCTCCGTTTGGGGCAGGCGCGATTGGTATCTGTTGGCTGTGGGCGTCATTGGCCTGATCTATTTCCTTGCCGTGTACGACACGGTCTTTCCCGCCTCACGAATGCGACTGGAGATTGACGCGATCGGCGCCCGGCG
>CAZTHM010000546.1:0-2106 GCA_964613505.1 uncultured Acidobacteriota bacterium
TGTCCGACGTCCCAACGTACAAACCGTCGAGCACGACCCTCGCCTTTTTCGGAGATGTCTCCAGCAACAGAGTCGTCACTTCTTCCCTGGCGTAGCCGGAATTGGGGTTGTAGCCCGACTGGCGCGGGTCGACCGAGGGATAGCGCTCGACCCACCAGTACTTGGGCAAATAAGGGTCGGTGGAGGCGTACGGGACAGGGTCAATGAACGGCGAGTAATACCCGCCATAGAATCCGTAATGGCCAAACCCGCCGTGAGACGGAAAGAAGTAAGGCGTCACATAAGTGGGCGACGCGGGTGCGGGAGCGGCCTTGCCAATCTTCGGTGGCCCATCCCCGGCGAAAGCCGTTGGGACCAACAGCACGGCCAGAAGGACGATCATTGTCCAAGAGCGAAGTCGGTTGGTGCGGCCCATGGGACCTCCTCGATCGAGCCCGCCGCGGGATGTTGGAACGGCTGGCGCGGGTTCGACACTTTCACCCACTTGCCTGGATGCTTCCCGCCAAGTCCATGTTGCCACAATCATGAATATTTTCAATGGTACGAAGGTACCACCTTGCGGTAAGTCCATCTCGTTCAGAATCAGGAGATTACAGTCCCGACCGGTCCGCCGGGTAGTCTGCGGCTAGGAAGAGATGTGCCTTTGGGGGCGACTCCGTGTCTGCATGCCGGCAATCAGTGCGACCACTCAGGATTAGCCTTGACGCTGTTTTCGGTTGTGGGCTAACGTCTAGATTTTCGACTTGTTCACCTGGGCTTTGTAGCGTCGGTCTGTGGGCAGCGTCTCTTGGAAACAAGATCGTCGCCGCTCCCCGCCGAGCGGGGCAGGCGCCGAGCGGCGCTACAGCGCGAGAACGAAAATGGAACTGTTTGAGTTGACCCGCACTCTGGTCAACATTGAATCCGTGACGGGAAACGAGAAGGCTTGCGCGGCCTTGTTGCGCGACTACCTGGCGGAACGCGGCTTTCAGGTGGAACTCCTGCCAGTCGAGCCCGAGCGCTCGAATGTCCTGGCGTTGCGGGGGACGCCCGAAGTCGTCCTGAGCACGCACATTGATACCGTGCCGCCGTTCGTTCCGGCGAGCGAGGATGAGGATTACATTTACGGCCGCGGGTCGTGCGATGCGAAAGGCATCCTGGCGGCGCAGGTCATCGCCGCGGAGCGGCTGATCGGCGAAGGCATCGGGGACTTCGGCCTGCTCTTCCTGGTGGGAGAGGAAATCGCGAGCGACGGCGCGCGCGTCGCCAATCTCTCGCCGCGTGGCGCGAAGTACATCATCAACGGCGAGCCTACTGAGAACAAGCTGGCGCTCGGCTCGAAGGGCATCCTGCGCGTGGATATCACGGCGCGAGGACGCATGGCGCACTCCGCCTATCCGCACCTGGGCGAGTCGGCCATCGAGAAACTGCTCGATGTGCTGGCCGACTTGCGCCGCATGACTCTGCCGGTTGATCCCGTGCTCGGGCCTTCTACCCTCAATATCGGAATCATTTCCGGCGGGCGCGCCGCGAATATTATTCCCGACGAGGCCTCGGCTCAGGTTCTGATCCGCACCGTGAACGGCAGCGAGGAATTGCGGGCAAACATCCGCCGCTTGCTCGAGGGCCGATGCGAATTTGAGTTTGCGCGCGACACGCCAGCGCTTATCATGGAGAAGGTGGACGGCTACGAGACGGACGTGGTGGCCTTTACCACCGACTTGCCGAACCTGACGCGCTGGGGACGGCCGCTGCTGCTCGGGCCGGGCTCCATCAGCGTGGCGCACACCGACCACGAGCGCGTCCGCAAAGCCGACCTGGTGCGCGCGGTGGAGTTGTACTGTAAACTGGTTCGACAACTGAAGACACGGAAGGCGTGAGGAATCTTGGATTTTAGATTTTGGATTTTGGATTGAAGAAAGTGGACGGTGCATTAGAACTCGATCCCTGGGTCAGCCCGCCACTCCCTAATCCAAAATCGCAAATCCAAAATCTAAAATCGTAACGGGGGCAGAGAGGAAAAGCCGCATTCATGAAGAAGCTGGAAGTTGGAATCCTGGGCGCCACGGGCATGGTGGGGCAGCGCTTTGTCAGCCTGCTCGAACATCACCCGTGGTTTGAAGTCGC
>CAZTHM010000547.1:0-2102 GCA_964613505.1 uncultured Acidobacteriota bacterium
GTGGGCGAAATGCGCGACCTCGAGACCATTCAGACCGCGCTGCTCGCCGCCGAAACCGGCCACCTGGTTTTCTCCACCTTGCATACCCTCGACGCCACAGAAACCATTCAGCGTATCATCGCCGTCTTTCCGCCACCCGAGCAGAAACAGATCCGCCTCCAGATGGCCACGACGCTGCGCGCCGTCATCTCCCAGCGCCTGGTGCGCAAGTCGGACGGAATCGGGCGCGTGCCCGCGGTGGAAATATTAATCGCCACCGAATATATCCGAGATTGCGTTATTAATCCGGATAAGACCCGGTTAATCCACGACGCCATCGCCGCCGGAGTCTCTCAGTACGGCATGCAGACTTTCGACCAGTCGCTCTATGACCTCTACACGCAGGGCCTGATCACGCTGGAAGAGGCGCTGGCCAACTCGTCCAACCCCGACGAGTTCAAGCTGCGCATCGCCGGCATTCGCTCGACGGGCGACTCGGCTCGCGAGGATATGGAACGCTCCAGCCAGTCGGACCGCTTTGCCAAGAGATAAGCAGCCACCGCCGGGACCCTACACCGCTGCCCTGCACATGCTCGCCCGCCGCCCCTACTCGGTAGCGGAGCTGCGCCGCGCCCTGGAACGCAAGTTCCCTGGGAATCCTGCCATCGCGGACGCCCTCGCGCGCCTGCGCGAACTCGGCTACCTCGACGACAAGAAGTTCGCGGAGCATTACGCTTCGTCGCTGGTGCGCAACAAATCCTTCGGACGCTACCGCGTGCGCCGCGAATTGAAAGCCAAGCTCGTCAATTTCAAATACATCGATCCGGCCATCCAAGGCGCCTACGAGGAAACTGATGAGCGGAAACTCCTTGAGAGAGTACTGGAACGGAAAATCCGCACGCTCCGCTTGCCCCTGACGCGCTCCAAACTCGCTTCGCTTTGCCAGAGTTTGCTGCGCCGCGGCTTCGCCGCCGATGCTATTATGAAATCCATCCGCGCTCGCCCGGAGCTGAAGCCGGTGGCCGAAGACGCTGATCTTGGCAACTTGGAAGAATGAGGCATGTGATCGCGAAATAGTGAATGGTGAATGGTGAATGGTGAAACGGGAAATGTCGTCGGGCCACCTGGGATGGTGACGGGAGTGGCGACCTTTCCTGGCAACAGCAGACCACGCGACATTCGCGCCCGTTCGTTCACTTACGCACTTCGTGCCGTCAAGCTGTACCAGCACCTTCAAAAGCAAAAGGACGGTGCCGGATGGATCCTCGGCAAACAATATCTACGTGCAGCGTGTTCGATTGGAGCCAATATTGAGGAAGCTCAGGCGAGTGAGAGCAGGGCCGACTTCGTGCATAAGCTGGGAATCGCGCAAAAGGAAGCGCGCGAAAGCCTCTTTTGGCTGCGCCTCCTGGCGGAGTCAGAAATCGTCGCCCGGGGAAAGCTGAAGCCTCTCATTCGAGCGACCGAAGAACTGGTTTCCGTTCTCACTTCAATTGTCGTAAGCACGAAACGAAAACGCAGCAACTAAAAACGAGGGTTCGGCAATTCACCATTCACTATTCACTATTCATTATGAACTCCAAAGAAATTCGAACTCGCTTTCTAAGGTTTTTTGAAGAACGCGGCCACAGGGTTGTGCGTTCGTCGTCGCTCGTCCCCGCCAACGACCCGACGCTGCTTTTCACCAACGCCGGTATGAACCAGTTCAAGGACGTATTCCTTGGCCGCGAGCGGCGCGACTACGCGCGCGCTTGCTCGTCGCAGAAGTGCGTGCGCGCCGGCGGCAAACACAACGACCTCGAGCAGGTCGGGCGCACGGCGCGGCATCACACCTTTTTCGAAATGCTCGGCAACTTCTCCTTCGGCGACTACTTCAAGCAGGACGCCATCGCCTGGGCGTGGGAACTGGTGACGAAGGATTTTGGAATTCCTGCGGATAGGCTCTACGCCACCGTTTTTCGCGAGGACGACGAGGCGGAGGAACTCTGGGCCAAGATCATGGCGAGGGACCGCATCTTCCGCTTCGATGAGAAAGACAATTTCTGGCAGATGGGCGATACCGGCCCGTGCGGGCCGTGCTCTGAAATCCATTACGACCAAGGCCCGGCGGCGAGCACGCTCGG
>CAZTHM010000548.1:0-2096 GCA_964613505.1 uncultured Acidobacteriota bacterium
GAGCCGACTCCCGCCAGTGACCTTGACAGAAATTGGCGGCGAGAAGCTGGTTGCCGTGCCATTCGTCCCCACTCCTAATCCTGAGGTGTGAGCTGGATTTGAAGCGCGACCCTGAGCGAGCGCCGGAATCTTACTTGGATTTCGAGCCCCGTGACAAGCGATAATGCGCGGGGCCAGGCAGAAGGATGTTGGCAGGTCTGTCGAAAACTGCTCACGCGGCGCTTGCCGCAGAAGCAAGCTGTGCTCGACCGAATTCAAAACCCTTTTCAAAAGCGGCGAGGTTCAAGGACTCAGTTCCTTTGGGAACGGAATCCGTGACGGCCTTGCGCACCGCATCGGCGGTGGTGAGGGAAGTCATAGCTGTGACAAAGCCGACCATGACCATGTTGAGGACAAGCTTGCGGCCGAGCTCTTCGGCGAGCCGGGTGGCGGGAATGCCGAAGCTCCGGACATTGGGACTGCATTTCTTTCCCGGCTTGATGAGGTCTTGTTCGTAGAGCATCAAGCCGTTGGGCCGAACTTCCGAACAAAAGCGAGTGCAAGCTTCCTGCGACATCACCACCAGAATATCCGGCTTAGTGATATAGGGGTAGAGGATCGGCTCGGGCGAGACAATCAACTGCACGCTGCACGCGCTGCCGCGCGCCTCCGGGCCGAAGCTCTGAGTCAGGGTGACGTGCTTGTTATCGAAGATGGTCGCGGCTTTACCAATGACCATTCCCGCGAGGATCACGCCCTGGCCGCCGAGGCCGGCAATTCGAATTTCACTGGTTGGCATCAGCGGCCTCCTGGCGCGGCGTAGCGGGACCCCAGCGACTTACTGAGCTGCATGTTCATGCTCTGGGCGAGGGTCGGACGCTCGATGTCAACGAATTTCCCGCAGATGATCTCTCCCCCCAGGGCGATTTCAACTTCTTTGGTGTTGGCGCCGTTCTTGATGACGCTCTTCTGCTTGTAGTAGCGCATTGTGTCGAGGCTGTCGCCCAGCTTGTTGCGCCGAAGGTAGAGCGTGGGGCAGGGCGTGATGATCTCGATAAACGAGAAACCCTTTTTGTTGAAGGCCTCAACCATGGCGCGCGTGATGTGGCGGACGTGGAAGGACGTCCAGCGCGCCACGTAAACGGCGCCGCACGACTCGGCGAGATAGGGCAAATTGAACGGCCGCTCGAAACAGCCATAAGGAGTCGTGGTCGCGGTGGCCCCGACGGGTGTAGTCGGGGCGACCTGGCCGCCCGTCATTCCGTAGGTGAAGTTGTTGACGCAGATGATCTTCAGGTCGATGTTGCGCCGCGCGGCATGGATGAAGTGGTTGCCCCCGATGGCAATCAAATCCCCGTCGCCACTGTAGACCACAACCGTCAGTTCGGGATTGGCCAGCTTCAATCCCGTCGCAAAGGGAATGGCGCGTCCATGCGTGGTATGAAAAGAATCGAGACGCATGTACCCCGCGACGCGCCCGGTGCACCCGATTCCCGAAACGATGGCGACTTTGTCCAGATTGAGTTTCGATTCGACCAGCGCGCGCGTGAAGCAATTGACCGTGGTCCCAATGCCGCAGCCGGGGCACCAGATGTGCGGCATGCGGTCGGTGCGCAGGAACGGCTCGACGGGATTGATGGCGGGCTCGACCACCGGCATTGTGCTCATCGCGCCACCTCGCGAATCGCCTTCAGAACTTCCTCGGGGTCATGCACGGTGCCGCCGCCATGCCCGACGAGTTCCGTCCGGGCTTTGCCCGCCGCGCAGCGCTCTACCTCGTAAACCATCTGGCCGTAATTCATCTCGACAACAACAAAGGCCTTGATCTTCTCTGACAGCGCGCGAATGCGCTGCTCCGGGAACGGCCACACAACGATCGGCCGCAGTAATCCGGCGCGGATGCCTTCCGCGCGCGCCATCTGGATGGCCCGCAGCGCCACCCGGCTGGTGATGCCGTAGGCCACCACCACCACGTCGGCATCCTCCATATCTTGCTCTTCGTATCGAGTGATTTTGTCGACGTTTTCGCGGACTTTGTTCACCAGCCTGCGAACCAGTTTCTCCTGCACCTGCCAAGTCATTGCCGGGTAGCCGCGTTCATCATGAGTGAGACCGGT
>CAZTHM010000549.1:0-2088 GCA_964613505.1 uncultured Acidobacteriota bacterium
CCTCGATGGTAACGGCGTCCACGCCGGCGGCGATCTCGTCGAGCGAGATGGAGCGGCCGAAGTACATCTCCTGCCGCGCCAGGTTCCCCATGCGGGCCGAAGTGGATTCGAGGCTCAAGAGCAAGCTGCCCTTCAGGTAGTCCTTGGCGTGCTGAAGTTCCTCTGCGCCGAGCGGAGTCTCTTTCATGCGGCGCAGCTCCTCAACGATGAGCTCGACCACCTGGCGCGCGCTGCCAGTGGCCGTGCCGGCGTAAACACTCAAGCAGCCCGCATCGCGAAACGTGCTGAGGTTGGAAAACACCGCGTAGGCCAGGCCGCGCTTCTCGCGAATGTTCTGAAACAGGCGCGAGCTCATTCCCCCGCCCAGCACGGTGTTGAAGATGTAGAACGCGTAGCGCCGCTCGTGCGTTTGAGGGTAACCGGGCGCGCCCATGCAGATGTGCACCTGCTCCAGATCTTTCTTGTGCCGGTGCTTGATGTGCGGGTTGGGAACGGGCGCGGGACTTCCTTTCGTCGGCGTGCCGGCGGGCGCGGCGCCAAATTCCTTCGCCACCAGGTCGACGATGCGCGCGTGCTCGAGATGCCCTGCCGCGGTGATGAGCATGTTGGCCGGCGCGTAGTGGCGATGAAAGTAGTCGGTCAACTGCCGCCGGTCGAAACCGCCCACGGTCTGGCGCGTGCCCAGAATCGGCCGGCCCAGCGCGTGTCCGCGCCAATAGGTTTGGGTGAAGATCTCGTGCACCAGGTCGTCGGGCTGGTCTTCCACCATCTTGATTTCTTCGCGGATGACCTTGCGCTCGCGCTTGATGTGCTCGGGCACGAAGAGCGGGTTCTTGACCAGGTCGCTCAGGATGTCGAAAGCGCGCGGCACGTGCTCATCGAGCGCCTTGATGGAGAAGTTCGTGCATTCTTTGGCGGTGAAAGCGTCCAGGTGGCCGCCAATGGAATCCGCGGCGCGCGCGATCTCTTCCGCCGTCCGGTTCTTGGTGCCTTTGAACACCATGTGCTCAAGGAAGTGCGTGATGCCGTTCTCCCGCTCGCGCTCGTCGCGAGAGCCCGCGCGCAGCCAGATGCCCATCGAAACCGAGCGCACCACAGGCATACTCTCCGTGATTACGGTGAGGCCATTGGGGAGGACATCTTTGCGAAAGCTGTTCATCTGCATGTCTTTGAGTTGCCGGACCCGCTGCCTGCAGTCAAACTCTCTACCAATCGTGGGAACCAATACCCTGACTATCTTTTCTACCACAGGCGGACGCAAAAGGCCACCGTGCGGATCTTTGATAGATTTGACCGCGGGCCGTCACTCGACTGCGAGTTGAACGCCCGCCGCGACGGGTAGGGTCACACGCTGTGTTATTCTGACCTCCAGCGTCTGACCCCTGTCTTCCCTTTGCCTGCCGTTACGGGTTTGGGCTTGCGCGGCAGCGCGCGCCTGTCTTCCCTTTGCCTGCCGTTACGGGTTTGGGCTTGCGCGGCAGCGCGCGTCTGCCTATACTGGTTAAGTTGTGGCTGGGTTTTGGCTCCCGCCGAGCCCGGCCGATCCACGGCAATTCCGCGGGCCTGTAGCTCAGGTGGCTAGAGCGCACCCCTGATAAGGGTGAGGTCGGTAGTTCAACTCTACCCAGGCCCACCAGTTGATTCCAGCCCTCAGCGATCGCCGCCTGGGAAGCCGCCTCGCTCCAAATCTCATGCCCAGCTCGGACGCGAATTCTTGCTCGAGTCAGCGAGGCGGGTCATGGAAGGCAGCGTACGACCCGCATCGTATTCGGAGGAAAATCGTCGGAAGACGATTTCCGACTGGGCACGATGGTCCCGGTTTCGCAGTTGCGGCAGGCGCTCCGCCAGCAGTTGGATGGCACTGGGAGGGGACTACTTATGTTGGAATCCCTCGCCGCCCTGCACATACGCCACACCAATCCGGCTGAATTCGTCGCCTGCCTTTTTGAGGACGTGGGCGATGCGTGCCGGAGTGAAAATGTTCGCGCCACCGGTCGAGTACGGGACGGACACTTCGATAGGTGTCCCCGAGTGGTAACCCTTAGAACTCCTGAAGCAGAGGCCGCCGCGGGAGACGTTTTCGGTCAT